>PEUO01000193.1 GCA_002780715.1 Deltaproteobacteria bacterium CG03_land_8_20_14_0_80_45_14 | reverse complement strand
CTGGTGAAGGGATTTAATAAAATACTTGTGTTTATTGCTTCGGCCATGATGGCAGGATTGATGATCATCGTCTGCATTGACTTGACCTTAAGGTATTTTTTCAATTCGCCTCTGCTGTGGGGGACAGAAGTCACGGAAATATTGCTTTTATATATTACTTTTCTTGGAATGGCCTGGGTATTCAGAGAGGATGGCCATGTTGTCATTGATGTATTCACCAGCAAGGCCATTGGGAGAAAGAAAAAAATATTAAATGGGATCAGCTATTTTTTTGTGGGTATCGTTTCCGCTGTATTGATTTACTATGGCTTTTACTGCGCCTATGATCATTACGCTCGAGGGGTTTTTAATCCGACCGTCATTGAAACACCTATTGCCCTGATTATTATTGTTATCCCTGTTGGAAGCATTCCTCTTTTTTTAGAGGTTTTGATAAAGGGATGGAAATTATTAAGTATTAAATAGTATAGAGCATTGAGCAAAATCCGTGACCGTGTCGCGTGTCACGTGTCCGGACACGGAGAACGGACACGGACACGATTTATGAAGTGGAACCCTATGCCCTATGCCCTTTGCTCTCTGCGATTCTAAGGGGCGTTGAATGGATTGGGTCACTCTCTTTATCATCATTCTTTCTGCATTGATTTTCCTTTTCTTTTTAGGGGTTCCTGTCGCCTATTCCTTTCTTTTTATCAATATCCTTTTTGCATACATTTTTTGGGGAGAGATCGGGCTGACGCAATTGATTCTAAGCATCTTTCGATCGATCAGTTCCTTTTCATTACTTCCTGTCCCACTTTTTCTCCTCATGGGAGAGATCATGTTTCTCTTCGGAATTGCCCAAAATATGATGGAGACATTGGAAAAGTGGATGGGAAGGTTACCGGGGAGATTAAGCCTGTTAGCTGTGGTGGGTGGTGTTATATTTGCCACGCTCTCAGGTTCTTCCATGGCAGGCTGTGCGATGCTTGGGCAAACCCTTTTACCCGAGATGGAGAAGAAGGGATATAAATCTCAGATCACCTTGGGCCCGATTATGGGTTGTGGGACCCTTGCAGCTATGATTCCGCCCAGCGCCCTGGGTGTATTGCTTGCCTGTCTGGCTCAGATTTCGGTGGGCGATTTTCTACTTTCCATTATCTTCCCGGGCCTTTTGATGGCTGCTTTGTTTGCCCTATATATTATCCTCCGATGTGTCCTACAACCTGAGCTTGCGCCAAAATATGAGGTTGAAAAGGTTTCCTTTCGTGAAAAGATCATTCTGAGTGTCAAGTACCTTCTTCCTCTTGGTCTCGTCATTTTTGCCGTGATCGGTTTGATCATTTTTGGTGTGGCTACTCCGACTGAGTCAGCCGCCGTAGGAGCCCTTGTCTGTTTTATCCTTGCCTTTTTTTATAAGGGGTTCAGAGGGGAGATCTTGAAGAAGGCTATTGTGAATAGTGTAAAGATCACAGTGATGATGTTCATGATCCTAAGCGGAGCCTCGGCCTTTTCCCAGCTTCTTGCCTATACGGGAGCAAGCCAGAATCTTGTACAATTAGCCGTTGGCCTTCAATTACCACCTATCGCTGTTCTTATCCTCATGCAATTTATTCTGGTCCTCCTCGGAACATTTATGGAGCCCCTTTCTATCTTGATGGTTGCTTTACCTATTTATATGCCGATCATTCCTCAATTAGGGATTAATCCATTACCTTTCTGCTCTGTACTTTTAATCAATATGGAAATTGCAACGATCTCTCCACCTGATGGATTAGTTCTTTATACGATGAAGGCAGTGGCTCCACACCACAGCATGGGTGATATTTATAAGGCAAGCATTCCTTTTGTGATCATCGACATCATCGCAATGGCTATCATCATGATATTTCCTGGTATTACTCTGTTCTTACCTTCGATCGCTAAGCGGTAACAATATTCTCCAAAATATTCCCTCCTTCTTTCGGCAGGGGAGGGTGGGGGTGGATTAAGCGCCGGCATAGCGTTGAGAAAAATTGACAAATATCCCTCATTTTGATAAAGGTTGTTCTACATTTAATACAACGATATAACCAGCAAAAAGGTGTTGATCTAAACTCTCGGAAAAATAATTTTAAAGAGTGTAGGCCTGGCACGAAATATTGGGCTTTCCTAACGTGTAGCATTCTCTTTCACTCTTGAAAAGAGGAGACAAAATTGAATTTATCCACTGAGCAGCTTTTAGAAATCGCACAATATTCATTTGTCCGTATAGATGGCGCTTGGTTTATGGCCTTAGCCGGGAAGCTTGGAAAAGAAACTGCATGGGAAATGGATGTTGAGGCGTGGAAGCAATTCTCATATGTGTTCGGGAAAAAAATTAGAAAAGAAATTATCCTTAATCCAGTATGGCCAGAAAGTTTTCTGGACGCTTTAGAGATTCTCAGTAAGGTTCTGAAAATTGAAGGTCGTAAAGTGTTTATTGAGGCAGATATGATCACTGTTCAGGTTACGGACTGTGAAAACCAAAAGGCAATTGCTAAGGCTGGTATAGCAGATTGTGGGTTTGTGACGGTACAAACCTATCAGGGACTGATGAGGGGTTTATTTGGAAAAGAGATGGATGTGTTAGTGCGACATACAAAAAATCTGAATCAGGGTGATGATTGTTGTGAAGTGGTCATCTCCAGGCAAACTCATCAAACAAAGTAAAGGCTTTCAGATGGAAATAAAATACCAACGCCCGAGGAGGTTATGGAAAATTGGGGCAGGATTACGAATCTGGAGAACCCCAGGTTCTTTAACCAGATGCTGGAGATGAGTAGCCAATGGAAGTTATGACCTCAACCAACAAGTAAAGGTATCTGAGGATGGAGAAGCAAAATATTGGCTGGAGCCTATTGTGTCATTAGCAGTATCTCATGGTTTGAATCCAAGAAAGCTGAATGAGATTCAAAAAATTGTCGAGGAGTACAGAAATGAAATCATTGAAGCGTGGCAAAGACATTTCAATAAGCGTTGAAAACATAACCCCCTTCGGCATATGGATTCTTGTAAAAGAAAAGGAATACTTCCTGAGTTACAAAGATTTTCCTTACTTCAAAGATCAGACATTAAATTCTATACAGAATGTTCAATTGCTTCATGGATACCATTTATACTGGCCAGACTTGGATGTTGATTTAGAAATTGATAATCTCGAAAACCCTGAGAAATACCCCCTAAAATCGAAAACAAAGAAGGATCTAAAAAATCGTTCCAGCGGTCGGGCAGTTGCCCATCGCTGAATTCGATTACTTCCGCCTCCTTAGGTTTTTTAAGAGCACTTCCAAAAATTCGAAAAATGGTGTAAATTACAACCAAAAAAGGCGATGCGGATATACCTTGACCCCTATGGATAATTCATCCTTAAATTAACTCGATTCTATATAATATTGTTTAAAACGATCTTTTCTGGAAAAATAGCATGAAATTCGAACCTTTTTGAGCAGAAGAGAGCCTTTGTAGGTTTAAGATTTAAGAAAATGTGGAAACAGCATAAAAAATAATGGTTGGGCATCAAAAAAGCAATTGGACAACCTGCTTCGATAATGGTAATTTATAGGTATTATGCTAAATCAGAAGAAAAACACCAGGGGGTTGAAACCAGACTTGGGCCACACCGGATGAGAACTTCCGGTCAGCGATGAATGCTTTTGTTGACTTACTTTACCGAACCGCCGTATACGTGATCCGTATGTACGGTGGTGTGGGAGGAGAGGGGTCGTGAGACCTCTCCCTATCCCGATTATATGGGCCCTAGCCTTAACCCTTATCTATTGTCCTCGAAGTTTCCTTGTTTCCTCCATATTCACATTATAGGTCTTCGGACCGATCACCACGCCGTAATCTTTTTTTGCGGCCTCAATACTGACATATTCTTCGATCACGTCTCTCTCGACCATTTCGGGGTCGCGTTCCAGCGGATTTCCATAGCCCCCTCCGCCGGCCGCATCGATGGTCACTACATCACCCGGTTTTAACTGCGTTAACCCGAACGGATTCCCTGACACTCCGTTCACCAGGAACTGAGCCTTGGATCCATGTTTACCGCCAAAGAGTCCTTCCGGGGGGTGGATATGTCTTCCCGCCTGTATTCCTAAATTAACGGGGGGAATAGGAGCATACTTATCATCAGGCACTTTGAAAACTTCCCTTTGCCCGAAGCCTCCCTTCATCCTGCCAGGACCGCCTGAATCGGAGAGGAGTTCCCGGTTTTCTACAATGAGGGGTGTGTCGTTTTCGAATATTTCAATAGGCGTATTCGCGCCATTCGCAGGGAAGATGTACACATAATTACCATCATTGGCGGAACCTGCTCCCATTCCGCCACCCCTGATGATCACGGAATGCCACGGCCTCCCATCATTCCTTTTCCCGTAGAACACATTCATCTGTGCAGGCGTGCCTCCACTTGCCGCAATCACCTTGTCGGGTAAGGCGCCGGATAGGGCTCGGTAAATGATTTCGGTTATAAAATGTCCAATGACTAATCGCGCGGCCACGGCTGCAGGGAACTTGCAGTTTACGACGCTACCCTCAGGGGCTTTTAATTTGATGGGTCTTGCGCAGCCATCGTTGTTGGGTATGTCCGGACCAAACATGCTTTTCATGGCCATAAATACGTAGGCGTAGGTGAAATTATACACGACATTGCCACCCCAATTCACCTGCGGGGAAGACCCATCAAGGTCAACAGTAATATCGCTTCCTTTTACATCGACCGCCGCTTTAATCACCACATCCTTTTGCCCCTTCATCTGCTCAATAATCCCTTCAGCCCGGTAAATGCCGTCCGGAATCTTCTCAATCTCCTCCCTCATGCTTTTCTCTGTACGGCTGATAATCTGATCCGCCAGATCATCCAGACTGTCTAAATTATTTTCCTTGAGCATTTGGCATATTTTTTCTGCACACACGTGATTGGCTGCAATCTGTGATCGAATATCTCCAATCACCTCATCTTGTGTCCGTACGTTCCACCGAATCATATCCATCACGGACTGATTGAGGACCCCTCCGTCGTAGAGCTTTACGAGGGGGATGAAGAGTCCTTCCTCAAAGACGTCATGGTTGTCTGAAGAGACGCGACCTCCAATATCCGAGTGATGGAAGACACAGGCAGTAAAAGCGACCAACTTATCTTTATAGAAAATAGGGCTCATCACACACACGTCATTGAGATGTCCTGCCAAAGCCCAAGGGTCATTCGTGATGAATACATCGTCGGATTTGTATGTTTCCAGAGGAAGCTTGGTTACGAGATTCTTGATTCCTAAAGCCATGGCTCCAGATTGGCCAGGTGTTGCAAAAGACCCTTGAGCCAGTTCCCGGCCTTTCTGGTCTGTGAACATACAGGTGTAGTCATGAGCATCCCTGAGCAGGCTTGAGAATGCCGTCCGAGCAACGGTGCTGTCCGCTTCATCCACAATGGAAATCAATCTTCGCCACAGGATCTCTAACGTGATTGGGTCAAATGTACGTCCCATTTTCATGCCTCCTCATCCGGAAGACGAATTACCCGAATGATAACGAATTTAACGAATGAAACATATTCGTGCTATTCGCTGACATTCGCTTCATTCGCACTAAAGATCAATCCACAAAAATCCTAAATCATCTGTAGATACTGAGGCATCCTCGCCAACAATGAGAGTAGATTCTCTCTCTTCAATAATGGCAGGGCCTCGAAACTTTACGGTCGGAGAAAGTTTGTATCGATCGTAAACGGTATAGCTGATAAAATCCCTGGCAATAGGGGAGTAAGCCTTACGTTGCCCCTTGATCGCCTTATCAAGAGACTGCCCCTTTTTCTCAAGCTTGGGCAATTGCAGCAGACGTTCAGGGAGACTGGCTCTCACCTTGAAATTAATGAACTCCACTTCAGAGTCAGGATAGGTCCTTCCATATAACTTCTCGTAGACTCCATCAAAAAGTCGGCGAATCTCCTCCTTCTTAACCTTTGTCATATTCCTTTCGGAGATTGGGACGTTGGTTTCTGCGCCCTGTCCAACAAAACGCATATCCAGGGACCTTTCAAATCGGATATCTTTTTCTGAGGCTTCTTTTTTGAGTATTTTTGCAGCCTCCGCTTCCAGCTCCTTGAAAATCTTTTCTATTTCATTAAAATCAGCATCGCCCAGAGAAACCTTGTGGCTGCGGAGGAGGTCAAACGCCCGAGGAGCAGTGAAAAACCCCAGAGCTGAACCTACTCCGGCATTCGGTGGAACGAGTAGACGAGGGGCGCCCAATTTCTTGGCCAAACCATAGGCATGAACGGGCCCTGCTCCGCCGAAGGCAACAATCGTTACGATTTTGGGATTTCCTCCCTTTTCCGCAATATGGGTCTTGGCGGCTGCGGCCATCGTCTCATTGATGAGATCATGGATTCCCCATACAGCCTGTATGAATGAAACCCCCAAAGGCTTGGCAACTTTTTCCTCAACGCCACGCCTGGCTGCCTCCTTGTCAAGCTTCATTTCACCGCCCAAGAAGTAGCTCTCATCAAGATAGCCCAACAAGAGATCGGCATCGGTGACACAAGGGTCAGCGCCTCCTCTCGCATAACAGATCGGTCCGGGATCCGCTCCAGAGCTTTCCGGCCCAACCTGAAGCGTTCCCATTCTGCTTACCTTTGCAATACTGCCGCCTCCTGCTCCAATCTCCATCAAGTCAACCACAGGCACCTGAATGGTGAGACCGCTCCCTTTCATGAACCTCTGAACACGGCCAACCTCAAAGGTCGGCACCACACCGGCAACCCCTTTTTGAATCAGGCAAGACTTGGCCGTCGTCCCTCCCATGTCAAAGCAGAACATTTCTGAAATATTGAAGAGTTTGCCATAGTATTGACCCGCAATAACTGCCGCGGTTGGACCAGACTCGATGATCCTAACCGGAAATTCAGCCGCCGTTTCGACAGAGGTCACGCCGCCACTTGAAAGCATAATGAAGAGCTTTCCTTTGAAACCGATGGACTCCAGCCTTCCGGCCAGCTTGGAGAGATATCTTCCCGTCAGAGGCTTCACATAGGCGTTGGTCGCTGTAGTGCTGGTTCTTTCATACTCCTTAATCTGTGGCAAGACCCGGTATGAAATGGAGATAGATATTTTAGGAGCCTCCTTTTCAATGATCTCCTTGAGCATCAGCTCGTGGGTTGGATTCTCGAAAGAGTTAATAAGACAGACAGCAATGGATTCAACGCCCATGTCGAGGAGGGCGCGAACCACTTGCCTCGCTTCTTTGGGGTCTAGCGGTTTCAGGACAGTCCCGTCACTCCGAATCCTCTCATTTACTTCAAAACGAAACCTTCTCGGAATCAAGGGTTTCGGGAATTCAGCGAATATGTCATAAGGCGCGTACCGAATCCCTCTTCCAATTTCTAAAACGTCCCTGAAACCCTTCGTGGTGATCAGACCCGTTTTGGCTCCCTTTCTCTCTATAATGGAATTAATGACCAGGGTCGTCCCATGGATTACTTCCTCTAATACCTCCAAAAAGCCTCGGTTGTTGATCTCTAATTCTCTTATCCCTTGCTCCACAGCATCAGAGGGATCTTTGGGAGTAGTCAGACACTTATTGATCCTTATCTCCCCTGTTTGATCGTTGAGCAGGACAAAGTCGGTGAAGGTGCCGCCAATGTCACAGCCTAACCGATAAAACTTTTCAGCCATATTTACCCCCTAAGCCGAAATTCCAAATCCCAAAATCTTCTTAGTCATTAAGTCACTGGGTAATTATGTCATTCAATAACTAATGACTTATTCACCTAATGACCCAATAACTTTTTTATTTGGTGCTTGGAATTTGGTGCTTCTCCCTTTATGCCATTCCTTTAATACAAATTTTTGAATCTTACCGCTTGCTGTCTTGGGAAGTTCCTCGATAAACTCCACATACTTTGGAATCTTGTATTTGGCTACCTTTCCTTTTAGAAATTCGAAGACTTCGTCACTGCCCATTGTTTCACCTGGTTTGAGGACAATAAAGGCTTTGCCCACCTCGCCCCATTTCTCATCTTGAACCCCAACGATTCCTGCATCAAAAATCTTTGGGTGAGTAGGAAGAACTTTTTCAATCTCGGCTGGATAAACGTTTTCCCCTCCACTGATATACATATCTTTTTCACGATCCACGATATAGATATATCCCTCTTCATCTGTTCTGGCTAAGTCCCCAGTGTAGAGCCAGCCGTCCCGAATTGTTTCCGCAGTGAGTTCCGGGCGGTTCCAGTATCCACTCATGAGGGTAGGGCCCCTGATGATGATTTCACCCACTTCCCCGGGGCTGACATCCTTTCTCATTTTATCAACAATTCTCACTTCGCCATAAAAGACCGGAAATCCCACAGAACCAATTTTTTGAGCCGCTTTTTCTGGGGAGAGGAATGTGATCGTAGAGGCTTCGGTCAGGCCAAAAATTTGAGAGATGACGATTCCCTTTTTAAAATATTCTTTTAGCATCGCTTCAGGGATTCGCTCACCGCCTGTGAGGTAACGCCGGGCGGAGCTAAGGTCGTACTGGCTCAGATCGCACTGTTGGAGGATGAATTGATAAACTGTCGCCGGCAATTCCAATAAAGTGACCCTATATTTCTGAACCGTCTCGAGGATCTCATGAGGACGGAACCGTTTCTTCAGGATGAGAGTCCCCCCTTTATAAAGGACAGGGGCGGCATCTACGAGAAGTCCCCCAGAGTGGAACATGGGCCTGGAGACGATGATGATATCCTCGGAGGTGAGGTTATTAAAAATATCTGCATTGAGAACATTGAAAAAGGTCTTTCGATGAGAGAGGACCGCCCCTTTTGGAATGCCTGTTGTTCCGGAGGTATACATGAGAATGTGAGGATCTTCATCACCTATAGATCCGTTGATAGAAGGTTCATGGGAAGGTTGATTGGATACGGCCTTTTCATAATCGATCTCCCAATCTGAGCAGGGAGGGCCTACCACGATATAATCCCCGTTAGAGAGATTTAGATTTGGCCGGATTGAGCCAACCTCCTCTTCAAACTCAGGATCAAAGATGAGGATTCTGGAGCCGCTATCCCTGATGATAAATTCGAGTTCAGGCCCTGCCAGTCTCCAGTTGAGAGGAACAAGGATGGCCCCAATTTTTGAAAGGGCAAAGAAGATTTCAAGATACTGATGGCAATTGTATAGAAGAACGGAGATCCGGTCCCCTTTTTGAACCCCTAACTCCAAAAAGAGATGGCAGAGTTGATTGGTGCGTAGGTTGACTTCTTGATAGGTAAAGGGATGATCCTCAAAGATTAAAGCCCTTTTATGAGGTTGAAGAAAACTCCATTTTTTTATCCAATCACCGATGTTGATCAAGAGACTACTCGTCTATGGAATAATGAAACGGAATTATGGAATGTTGGAATAATGGAATGATGGGTTTAAATAATTATTGGCAATTCGTTTCCAATGTTCCAATATTCCATTATTCCGTTTCTTCTTGGTTTAGTTATGAATAAAGTTTGCGTTGACCTTCGCTCCGTTCTTCAAAAAATTCTCTATTCCAATTTTCATATCCTGGGTCAACAAACACTCGCCAAAGATCCTGGCTTCCAATTTCAATCCTTCTTCCAGGGTCATCTTTGCGCCCTCCAAAACTGCCCTCTGGAGCAGAGAGTCGATCTTCCGACTCAAATGTCCGATATCTACGTCTGGAAGCTTCGAAGGGATCGGAATGGGGTCTTTCTTGATTGGAGGAACACGAATTTCCCCTGACCGAATCTTTTGCACCCAATGAATGGCTGTCTCGATAAGATCGCCTTCCACTTCTTCCTGAATCAAGCCAAGTTCTTTGGCCTGTGCTGAGGAAATGGGATTAGCATTTCGAAGTATTGGCCAAGCTTTCTCCATTCCTATCAACCTTGGAAGTCTCTGCGTCCCGCCATTTCCAGGAATGATGCCGAGCCTTGGTTCGGGTTGAGAAACGAAAACCTTCTGTCCCTTTATAGCGATCCGAGCGGCGCAGGACATCGCCATTTCATTTCCTCCTCCAAAAGCCAGCCCATTCATGGCGCAGACAACTGGTTTTCCCAGATTCTCGATCAGATTCAATACAGCCATGCTTTTGAGACAGAAGGTTTCTGCTTCCTGCGGGGTCTTTTGGGCAGCCAACATTCCAATATCAGCGCCTGATACAAAAGCCCTTGTTCCGAATCCAGTCAGAACAGCCCCTTTGATTTTGGGATCTTTCTGAATACCAACAATGATCTCTCTTAACTGATTAAATACCTCTTCATTGAGGGCATTGAGCACTTTTGGTCTGCGGATTTTAATCAGAGCCACAGTCCCTTTGTCCTCCCTTAACACCACAGGGATTTTCCAGGGCTGCCCAGTGGATGCCTGTTTGATAAGAATATCAGCTACCTTGAACCCAGGATTTTCTTTGGCGTAGGCTTCAACCAATTCGAGAGCCTTCTTCAGGCCGATTTTGTTCATCAATGCAAAGGGAGGAGTCATGACCAGGCCCACATCCAATGCCAACTCCATATTACTAATGTTGGTGATTCCACTCCCCACGATTTCACAAATCATGCCGAAGTAAGCGCCCAAGATACGATTTGAGACAGCTTCGTAAACCTGGGGGCTATATTCCACTACTTCACCCCTTGCGGCTGTTTCCCAAGGTTTGTTAAGCTTCACCTGATCGTCCAGTATTTTGGGAGAACGATACCAAGGCATGATTTTTGTGTTCATCTCAGATAAGCCATGCTGTGTGATAGGGTTTCCACCGGCAAGATTTTGAGCCGTAAAAGGGCCCACGCCCATGCCGAGGGTTTTTTTGGCAATGGCATCTGCCTGCTTGATGTTTGCCAGTCCCTTCTCTACGGTTAATGCCGTAGCAAGAAAAAGCCCTTCAAAGACGGGATCAACCGCATAACCGTAACGGCTCTTCACTTTAATCGGGGCCTTGCCGATGAATTCGTAAAGTTTCATCAGATATTCGGCCAGGGCAGGATTGGTATCTTTTCCAGGGACTACCTCAACCAGGATGTTTCTCTCGGCAGGATAGAAATAGTGAATGACAAGACAGCGGTTCTTATCTTTTATCTTTTCAAAAATCACTTCCGGCTCCATGTGTGAGGAATTGGAAGCAAAGATTGCAGTTTTTGGACATGATGCCTGGCACTGGTCGAAGATCTTATGTTTCACATCCATCCTCTCAAAGGCGGCTTCGATCACAAAGTCAGCGTCGGCGATTTTCCCATAATCGGTTGTGAAGAGCATGTTTTTGAATATGGCATCTGCCGCCTCTTTTTTATAGATGCCTTTTTCAGCGGCCTTGGCCATCTTCGACTCGGCTTTCTTCGAACCCGAATCCAAAGCGGCCTGAAGGATATCCACCACGACAACAGGGACGCTGTAGGCATAGAGGTTTTGGCTGAAATGAAGCGCAATATCCGGACCAATATTTCCTGAACCGACGACGCCAATTTTCCGAATTGTTCGACCAAACATTGTAAATGCCATAAATACCTCCTTCTAAAGGATCAATGTAAAATAGTCAATTAGCAATGCAAAATTATCAGTGATAGACAAAGGCTAACTTTGCAATGCTAATTTTGTATTGTTAACTGTTCTTCAAAAGATAGATGGTTCTTTAAATTCTCCAAATACTTCTTTAAACACTTTTGTCATCTCACCCACGGTGGTATAAGCCTTACAGCATTCAAGAAGATAGGGCATGACATTCTTCTCAGCCCTTACCGCAATTTCAAGGTCCTTCAATAGTTGAACAACCTTTCGATTGTCCCTTTCTCGCTTGACTTCCTGAAGGCGTTGAGTTTGCTCCTTTACTGACTCCTGGCGGTATTCGTGGAGTTCCACCTCCATCTCTTCCCCTTCAGTATATTTATTCACCCCAACCTTAATTAATTCTCCCTTTTGGACTCCCTTTTCAAACTCATAGGCTTGTCGAGCCACTTCTTTTTGAACATAGCCAGTTTCAACGGCTTTGATCATCCCGCCCATCTCATCAATTTTTTTCATCTCTTCAACGATCTTTTGTTCCATCTGCTTTGTTAAGGTTTCGATGAAATAGGAACCCGCCAAGGGATCTACTGTATCTCTCAATCCGATCTCTTCCATCAGAATCTGGAATGTTCTAAGGGAGAGCAGCGCAGCCCGAGGAGTGGGGATGGTATAGGCTTCATCAAAGGAGCAGAGCGCAGTGGTCTGACCCCCACCCAATGCGGCGGCAAGGGCGTAGTAGGCGCCGCGGATGATATTATTTTCAGGCTGGGCTTTGGTCATTCCATATCCGCCGCCGCCAAAGATTCCCCGGAGAAGCAAGGATCTATTATCCTTGGCTCCATAGCGCTCCTTTAAATTGATTGCCCAGAGTTTTCTGGCTGCACGGAACTTGGCCACCTGTTCCCAGAGGTTTCCGAAGACATTGAGATTGAAGGTAAAGCCCCTGACAAAGTCATCAATATGATGGCCTCGTTTGAGGACCTCTTCAATATAGGCGTTGGCAATCTGGAAGGCATAGGCGATTTCCTGGACAGGAGAGCATCCTGATTCACGGATGTGATAACCGCAGACACTCACTGGATTCGTTCTGGGAAGTTCCTTCATGGAATATTCAATGGTATCTCCGATGAGCCGTACGGCAGGTTTGACTGGAAAGATCCATGCTCCCCGGCCGATCATCTCTTTAAGAATATCGTTTTGAGGGGTGGCGTTCATTCGATCTTTTTTAAATCCATATTTTTCGGCTGTCGCCTGGAACATCGCGAGCATGATGCTTGCCACAGCATTGATGGTGAGCCCGGCGCCAATCCGATCAAGTGGGATGCCCTGAAAGGCCACTTCAAAGTCACGCAGGGAGTCGACTGCCATACCGACTCTTCCCACCTCTCCCTCAGCCAACGGGTCATCGGAATCAAGCCCCATTTGCGTGGGAAGATCGAAGGCCACATTGAGTCCGGTCTGCCCATGAGAAATCATCAGTTTGAAACGTTCATTGGTCTCCCTGGGTGTCCCGAAACCTGTATATTGTCGAGTGGTCCACTCCCTGCTTCGATAACCCAGTGGATGGATCCCACGGGTGAAAGGATATTCTCCGGGTGGAGCTAAATCCTTCTCAGGGTCAAAACCGATTTCCTCTAAGTCCTTTTTTGTATAAATGGGTTTGATGTGGATGCCTGACTGGAGGGTGACATCTTGGACTTCATCTTTCTCGTTTTTGATATATTTTGCTACGCCCATAAGAACCCCTGCTTTAGGCCTGAGGATCGCTCCGCTTGAGGAGCGTTTCACTCGAGGCAGAAGACTCTTTATCTGCTCCTTAATGAATTTATTAGCCCATGAAGTTTTCGGTCAATGATTTCGGCCCGATTTCTGATCTCGGTAGACTCTTCTTCTCTAATAAGCTTTCTACGTTTCAAGATTTTGGCTAATGTCAGGACTTCGAAAAGTGATCCTTCCGCAATATATAAATATTGAATAAACTCTTTTCTATATTGTCTACCTTTTCCCTCAGCGATATTCTGTGGAATGCTCGTGACGGCTGCTTCCATTTGGCAAACAACTCTCGAATATTTATTGGGTGGAAAAGAGTCCAAAATGTTGAGAACATAATCGGCGAAGTCAACAGCAAGACGCCATACTTCAAGTTTCTCAAATGGAAATTGAAATTCTTCAACCATGGATTTCCTCTTGATCCTCAAGGAAACAAAGTTTCCGCTCCTCTTCCCTCAAACCTCTATCGTTGTTTTAACGTGTTCTTTGATCCATCGGATCGATTCGGCAAAAGGGGTCCCTCCTGGGAATATTCCTTCGATGCCTATTTTTTGTAATTTGGGGATATCCCTTTTTGGGATGACCCCGCCGACCACTACCATGATGTCATCGATCTTCTTCTTTTTCATTTCCTTCAACAGTTTTTCACAGATCGGCAAATGAGCGCCGGACATGATAGATAGGCCGATCACATCCACATCTTCCTGGATGGCTGTGTTGACAATCTGATCGACGGTCTGATGGAGACCGGTATAAATGACTTCCATTCCTGCATCGCGGAGGGCCTGGGCCACCACCTTTGCTCCCCGATCATGACCGTCCAAACCAGGTTTTGCCACCAAGATACGAATTCTCTTTTCCACCTCATCGCTCCCTTAGTAATAATCATTTGAAATTCGAATATCGAATTTCAAAACAAATCCTAAATTCAAATGTTCAAAACTTAATACATTTGATCATTTGGGATTGTTTCGAGTTTCGGATTTCGTGCTTCGAATTTTATAGATTAGGGGGCCATTCTTCCCTCTTCAATTTCCTTCAGAACAAGATCCTTACCTCTTGTCAGGTGCTTCCGGACAAGCCTTTCCACCAATCTTGGATTTTTCTTCTTCATTGCTTCCAACATCCGTCGATGGTCATCTATAGAGTATCTGAAGCCGCCTTCTGTGTGAAGCAGGGCAGACCGGTAACGGTAAAAATAATCGCGGAAGTTATTAATCATCTCGACCAGTTTTTTGCTTTTGCAGGATTTGTAGAGGAGATCATGAAATTCAGTGTGAAGTTGAACGACCTTCTCATCGTCCCCTCTCTCTAAGGCATCCTCTGATTCCTTCAGCTTTTTTTCCAGAGAGGAGATTTTATCTGGAGTAATATGAAGGGTAGCCAAATAGGCAGCATAGCTTTCAAGGGCGCTTCGAATGCCAAAGATTTCTTCCACATCCTCTTTAGTAAATTCCCTAACAGCAAAACCCCCTTTTGGAAGTCGGGAGACCAATTCATCCCTTTCCAGTTTGTGGAAGGCTTCACGGACAGGGGTGCGGCTGATTCCAACCTGGTAGGCTAATTGTTCCTCAATGAGACGCTGCCCAGCCTTCAATTTTCCGTGAAGAATGGATTTTTTTAGCGATTCATAGACTTCTTCCCGCAGGGATTTCTTTTTGCTGACCCGAAGGCCTCCTAATGAAGTTTCCACATGATCCTCCTTTTTTATTTAAAAATTTGTATACTGTATCCAGAACTATATCTTTTTATACGCCAAGGGCCATAGCTTGTCAAGGGTTTTTTGGGAGATTTCTGAAAAAGCCCAGAAATCTTAAAATCCGTGTAATCATCTTTTCAAATCTGTGTAATCAGTGGGGCTTCGGGAGCGGTGGGCGAAGAGGATGAAGATCATAGTGAGAAAGGAGAAGAGGGAGATGAAGATAAAACTCCAACTGTAAGAGCCTGTTAGGTCTGTGGCTTTTCCAACCAGATAGGGGGCGGCAAATAAACCGATGCTTGAGCAGGTGGAGATGACCCCGAATCCCAATCCAACATTTTCTGATTTTAATATTTCTGGAGGAAGTGAATAAATAGGAGCTGGGATCATTGCTGAAAAGATTCCCATCAAGATGACGAGGAGAAGAAACGAAGAGCTGAAATTGAAAAATAATGCCAAGATGGCCAATGCAATGGCTCCCATTCCGATGAACCATTCCTGGCGTTTAAATCGGTCTACCAAATATCCAATGGGGGCGCTAAAAAGAAGAGAGCCCAAAAGGGGAATGCCGATGAGGAACCCGCTCTGTTCAATCGTGTAGTCTTTCTGGAGGAAAAGATTGGGCGCAAAAGTGGCGAAAGAGGTGAATGCAGCATTGAACCAAAGCCAGGAAAAGCCCACCCACCAGATGGGCCATCCCATCTCCTTTAGCGATTTATAAATGTTGAGGGGTTTATCTTCCTCTATGTCTTGTGAAGGGGGCAATCGGTAAAGGATTAAAAAAAGGATGAACGTGATGAGTAAATATATCCCGGTTAATAAAATAGGAACACGCCATCCCCATAGATCCCCCATTTTTCCAAAGAGCCCGAAACAGATGACTGAGCCAAGGGGAACGCCGGTATTGAAGATACCCATGGCCAGACCTAACTCCCTTTCTTTAAACCATTGAGAAAGAAGTTTTGGAAGGAAAACAGAAAGAGTGAGGCCGCCGATCCCAGCAATGATTCTTCCCAACCCTAAGATCTGAAGATTGATTCCTAATCCAACCAGCAAGGTCCCCCCGATCATTAATAAAAAACAACCTGTTCCTAAAGGCCTCATTCCGTAACGGTCTGAAAGAAATCCCCCTAAAAGGGAAACGAAGATGCCAGGAAGAGCAAAGAGGCTCATGAGGAGCCCGGATTGGGCATAGGTGAGATGGAGGTCAGAGAGGATAAAAGGAAGGATGGGCGGAATGGATTGAAAAATAAGTGTGAAGGCAAGGATGGATAGATAGACGATGATGAGAATGACCCAACGATAGTTATCAGCCATAATTGATAATCATTGCAAAATGGTCATTGCAAAATTAGCAATGAAAATTAGATTAAATCATGTTCATTTTGCATTATCCATTGTTCTTTTAAAAGTTATCTTTTCTTAAACCGCAAAAGGGTTTTAAGAGTTCCGCTCTTCTTCAGGATATAACCAGCCAGATCCAGCGCCTTTTTAGATCGATCAATGATGGCTGTGTCACTTGTTGCAATCACCCCTAAAAACCCGTTCAAAATCTTTTCAGGGACCTTCAGGGCCATGGCGTCACCCGGCAGATTCTCTTTCTTCAACTGGTTTCTGATTTCCTGAGCTAATTTTCCACTCATACTGATCGGCGCATCAAATAGGAAGAGGGTTTGGCGGGGCTTCATTTTTTTTATGGCATTGAAGATGAATTGGATTGCTTTTTCTGTCGTTTCGGTCTTTTTGAAGCTTCCGGAAAGGCCAGAGATATCTCGGATGAAGCCGTCATCTCCAAGAATAAGAGGTCGACCAGAGATCCCAGCCTCAATGGTGATAATCACGTTGTGACCATCGATGGCAAGGTCTTTGTTTTGGACTTCTTTGATGGAAATTATTTTCTTTCCCCTCGCTTGCGAATCCGTACTTGAAAAAACTCCCCGATGAAGAAGGTGACGCTCATCAAAAGTCAATTCGTATCTATTTCCCACCAGTTCCAGCGCAGCCTTCCTCGGATACCCCCGGTTGAGAAGATAGCGAAAGTCCTCTGTAGCTTTCAAAAAATCTTTAGGTCTAAACATGCAACCCATGGTTGAAATAATTTTTTTCAAACTTGACGGCAGACATTATATCTTAATTTTCCTCAAAGGGAAAACATTCATTGGCAACTATCCATATCCTTCTTCCTGATAGGAGAAGGTCGGAGTGAGGGGAAAAAACTTTCATTGACAATTGAAAAGGGTTGTGTGTAGAAATAAAATAAGAGCGGTGAATTAATAAAATGGACAAGGAGGAATGATCATGGCAACTGAAGAGATTAAGATCTACTCGACGCCGACCTGACCCTATTGCAAGATGGCGAAAGAGTTTCTTTCGCAAAAAGGGTACAAATTTACTGACTACGATGTGACAAAAGACAGGGCCGCATTAGATGAAATGGTGAAGATTTCGGGAGCGCGAAGTGTTCCAGTGATCGCGGCATGCAATGAGGTGATGGTCGGATTTGAACGGAATCGCCTCGAGCAGATGCTTAGCTGTATCAAGCAGAGAAGCGAAGTATAAAGAATAAAATCCGAAATTCGAATATCGAAATCCGAAACAAATTCGAATTTATTAATTTTCAAAACAAACCTGATGAAGTTAGGAAATTTGAATTTTAGTCATTTGAGATTGTTTCGAATTTCGGATTTCGTGCTTCGGATTTAGTACTTTTGGAGGCGTTGTCTCAAAAACTGTCCTGTGTAGGATTGTTTCGAAGCGATGATCGTTTTGAGATCGCCTTCCGCAACAATCCTTCCCCCTTCCTCCCCTCCTTCTGGACCTAAATCGATGACGTAATCCGCACGTCGAATGAGGTCCAAGTTGTGTTCGATCACGATGATCGAATGCCCCTGTGAAACGAGTTTCTGGAAGGTCATAAGAAGAAGTTCGACATCGGCCATGTGGAGTCCTGTGGTGGGTTCATCAAAGATGAAGAGATTTTTGCCTTCCTGCCTTTGACCGATATGCTGAGCCAATTTCAAACGCTGCGATTCGCCTCCGCTCAGCGTATTGGTGGATTGACCCAGAGTGAGATAGCCTAAGCCCACCTCTTTTAAGATTTGAAGTTTTGAGAGAATCCGATTGCGGCCTTGAAAAAAGATCATCGCTTCATCAATGGTCATATTTAACACTTCAGAAATATTTTTATCCCTATATTTCACTTTGAGAATCTCAGGCCGGAATCTTTTCCCTTCGCACGCTTCGCAGGTGATGATGACATCTTCTAAAAATTGCATGTCCAGAACTTGGAACCCTGCGCCCCGGCAGGTTTCACATCGGCCCCCTTCTGTGTTGAAAGAGAAGTGGCGGGGTTTAAATTCATATCTTTTAGCCTCCCGCGTGAGGGCAAAGAGATCCCGAATCTCGCTGAATACTTTGATATAAGTGGCTGAGTTCGATCGGAGACTTTTCCCGATGGGCGATTGATCCACCAGAATGAGATCATCGATTTGCTCCAGGCCTTTGATGGAATCAAAAGCCCCTTTTTCAAATTCTGAGTTCCTATTGCCTTTGGCGCCTGCATAAAGAATGTTGTGAACCAATGTAGTTTTGCCCGCTCCAGAGACGCCCGTGATGCAAACCATCACGCCTAATGGAATCCTAACATCAATTCCTTTGAGATTGTGTTCCCGAGCATTGTGGATGGAGATCCATCCCTTCAGTTTTCTGAGAGGGTGCGTAGAAGCAGTGGACATCCTGCCCCTCAGGCATCGGGCTGTCATGGAATCCTGATTATTTAAAAGGGAATCCAAATCCCCCTGGAAAACAATAGAGCCTCCCCATCTCCCAGCGCCAGGTCCAAGGTCGATGATCTCATCAGATGCCCGTATCACGTCAGGATCATGCTCGACCACAACCACTGTATTCCCTCCCTCTCTTAATCTTTGGAGAGACCGCAGGAGACGATGAGTATCCCTTGCATGGAGGCCGATGCTTGGTTCGTCTAAGACATAGAGAGTTTCGGTCAAAGCAGAACCTAATGATCTTGCCAAGGTGATCCGTTGATATTCACCGCTGGAGAGGGTTCTGGTCTGACGAGAAAGTGTCAGATACCCTAATCCTACATCCACCATGAATCCAATTCGATCATTAATCTCTTTGAGAAGACGCTTCCCGACCTTCTTTTGAAAATCTCTAATTGGCAAATTTTTGAAGAAGAGCTGGAGATCTGAAAGGGACATGTCGCAAAGCTGGGCAATGTTTTTTCCTGCGAGGAGGACGTTGAGGGCTTCCTCTTTGAGTCGGGTGTTGTGGCAAACAGGGCAGGGGGTGTAGGCTCGGTATTTGCTAAGAAAGACCCGGTAATGGACTTTGTATCGCTTCCCCTCCATCCATTCAAAGAACCCTTTGAGACCGATGAACTCTCCTTTTCCATTAAGCAAAATCTCTTTCTGGTCCTGTCCAAGTTCTTCAAAAGGCTTTTGGACTGGAATTTTATATCTCCGGCAGGCCTTCCATAGATACTCATAAAGGTTTTCATAAGCAGGTGTGTTCCAGGGAGCAAAGGGTTTTTCTTCCAATGTCTTTTTCGGATCCGGGATGACCTTCTGCCAATCAATTCCAATAACCCTTCCAAAACCTTGGCAGGTAGGACAAGCGCCAAGGGGGCTGTTAAAAGAGAAGAGAGGGGGCTCTGGTTCTGAAAATTTTCTTCCACAGCGATTACAGGAGAAACTCCGATTGAATGCGGTCCTCTCACCGTTTTCTCCAATCGCCTCAATTTTACCATTCCCTAATTGAAACCCTCTCTGAATGGCTTCGGATAATCTCGATTTATCCTTCTCTTCCAAGAGGAGTCGGTCAATGAGGAGATAAATGGTGTTTTGATGTTGAATATCAGAGAAAGGCAAAGCCGTAAGGTCAAGAATTTCCCCTTCTTCCCAAATTCGGTAATATCCGTTTTTAATGAGATCTCTTACCTTGAGCTCTTTCCCTTCATCGAGAGAAACTGGGCTGAGGATGAAAATCTTTTCTCCTTGATATTGGCTCAAGACCTGTTCTACAACACTCTCCACGGTATCTCCTGAGACTTTTATGCGGCACTCTGGACAGAAGACCTCACCGATCTTGGCAAAGAGAAGTCTCAAATGGTCATAAACTTCAGATCCCGTCCCAACTGTGGAACGGGCGTTTTTTACCGTGTTTTTTTGTTCGATGGCGATAGCAGGCGGGATCCCATGGATGGCCTCGATATCAGGCCGATCCATCTTCTCTAAGAATTGCCGAGCATAAGTGGAAAGAGATTCAATGTAACGTCTTTGGCCCTCAGCAAAAAGGGTGTCAAAAGCAAGGGTTGATTTGCCTGAGCCTGAGACGCCTGTGATGACAGTAATCTTTCCTCTTGGGATTCGACAATCAATGTTTTTAAGATTATGGGATCTGGCACCGATGATCTCAATAAATTTTTCCATCAGAAACAATTATAACATAAAATAAATCCCCCTCTATCCCCCTTTAGTCTCCGACCCAGAGCGGTCTCTCTCCGAGCTGGAGGGCTCTACGAGCCGGAAGCTGACCCGGAGGGCAAAGGGGGACGGTTTTTCTTCCTTTAATAAAGTCCTGCAGCTGCATTTCCGCCGAGACTGGAAAGTCTCGGCTATTTGTGCCTCAACGTGTGCGGCGAGACCTGTTTGTTAACGCCTGTCTTCCCGACTGCTTATTGAGTCAATTTTCAACAACAAATAAGGAATTATTCGTTGACAAGTACTCCTTGCTGACTATAAAATAAAACCATACATAGAGTAAGCTTAAAAAATAAGTTCGACCCAGGAGAATGAAATGCAAAAACTCACGGTTGACCTTCTTAAGGTTGAAGCCAAGGCTTTCGCCGAAAAGGAATCACGGCACAAAGAAAAATCACTCTATGGTGTGACGGACGGCAAAGCGGTTGGCACTTATTTGGAACACAAGTTTCAAGAAGTGCTACTGAGGAAGTATGAGTACACACGGGGTTCTTCGGCGAAAGGTATAGACTTCCCAAAACTCGGCGTTGACGTGAAGGTGACAAGCATGCGGCAGCCACAGTCATCCTGCCCTTTCAATTCAGCGCGACAGAAGATATATGGCCTCGGTTATTCTTTGCTGGTATTCGTTTATGAAAAGAAGGATGACCGAAATACACGCACTGCCACCTTGGACATCAAACACGTCATCTTTGTCGAGAGCAGTCAAACTGGGGACTTTCAGACTACGACAGGAATCCTAAAGATCCTGGATAATAAGGGTAACGTGGATGACCTCATCGCATTTATGACGGAACGATTTCTTCCGGTGGACGATATGCAGGCCCAAAAATTGGCGGAAGAAATCCTCAGGACGCGACCGCAAGTTGGTTATCTAACAATTTCAAATGCACTTCAGTGGCGACTTCAGTACTCCCGAGTGATTGCGGAGGCGGGCAAAGTTGATGGTGTTCAGCGCATAGTGTGAAGATGGCAAAGGTAAAGAGCAAAATCGAGTACGGTGATTTCCAGACGCCACGTGAGCTAGCGGATGCTGTTGTGATCTTTCTCCGGGACGCAGGCATTTCCCCATCTGTTATTGTTGAGCCGACATGTGGGCTGGGTAATTTTGTCTTGGCGGCGACCGAAGGTTTTCCCACCGTCCGCCAAGTGTTCGCATACGACATCAAAGCGGATTACGTCTCCGCTTTGCGGAAGGCGCTTCGTGATGCAAATGGAGTTCATTGCCAGGTGGCTCAACAGGATTTCTTCTCTTTCAACTGGAAGGAGTTCTTCACAGCGTTTCGGGGGGAGATCCTTGTCCTCGGAAATCCCCCGTGGGTAACCAACGCCGCCCTCGGGGCACTTGGAAGCGACAATCTTCCCAAGAAAACGAACTTCCAAAACCGCGCCGGTTTTGCGGCCAAGACGGGCAAGGCCAACTTCGACATTTCGGAATGGATGTTGATCAAACTCCTCGAATCCCTTGATGGTCAACGCGGTTGTGTTGCCATGCTCTGTAAGACAGCCACCGCACGGAGGGTGTTGCGGCATGGATGGGTCAACCGCTTTAACATTGGTCGGGCAACCATCCATCTGATCGATGCAGCCGCCTACTTCGGCGTCTCAGTTGATGCCTGTCTGCTCATCGTCCACACGGGCGTCCCCGACCTGTCTCCCACGGCAGGAGTTTACTCGGATCTGACTTTCAATCACAAAGTAACCACGTTCGGTCTTTTAGGTAGGGAACTCGTCGCAGACGTTGACGAATACAACCGCCTGAGAGACCTCGATGGACTTGCCTATTATACCTGGCGATCCGGCGTGAAGCATGATGCGGCATCCGTGATGGAGTTCAAAAAGGACGGCTCCACTTTTATCAACGGGGTTGGTGAACGCGTTGAACTCGAACCGACCTACATATATCCTTTGCTGAAGTCATCCGACATTGCCAATGGCAGGCTCACGCCACAGCGCTATGTCCTTGTCACTCAGCGCACGCCTGGCGATGACACAAAGACTATCTCAAGGACCGCTCCGAAGACTTGGTATTATCTACTGCGCCACGCAGATGTTCTTGATCGGCGCCAGAGCATCATCTATCAGAAACGACCAAGGTTCTCAGTATTCGGTGTGGGGGACTACACGTTCTCCCCATGGAAGGTCGCAATCTCCGGACTTTACAAGAACTGCCGCTTCGAGGTCGTCGGTAAGCACCAGAACAAGCCCGTGGTTTTAGACGACACATGCTACCTCATTCCCTGTAGTTCTGAGCAAGAAGCATCCTTCGCATGCCTCCTGCTGAATTCAGACCTTGCCAAAAAGTTTCTTCATGCGCTCGTGTTTTATGATGCAAAGAGACCGGTAACCATCGACGTGCTTAACCGAATCGACCTGAAACGAGTTGCAGAGAGACTCGGCTTGGAAAGTGATGCGCGTAAGTATTTCCGCGACGCTGCCTTATTCGAGGGGCGTCAAGGTCTCCTTGTCTTTGAAGAACAAGGGAAGTATCGAACAAAGTCATCCAGCGGACGTCGTGTTCCGCGCCGCCGCTGATGCCCGGCGTTTTCCAGACGGTGGCAAAAGAAAAATCGCTTTCTAAATGTTTTATGCCTTCCTTTCGGTAAGCACTATTTTTTCTCTCTTCGATAAATCCAGACTTATGAAGTTCTAAGAATCGAATTTTACATTGGCAAATCGTTCATTCCATAATATACTCTAACGGTCTGTTTCGTTTCTTTGGTTTATTTAGTTTCTCTGGTTAACGAAATAGACCAGATAAACCAGAAAGACCAGATAAACAGGGACATTAATGGCCTTAGCAATCAAAGCAGAAGGAATATTTAAGACCTTTCGGTCGGGTTGGTGGGGAAGGACAAAAAATTTGGTCCTGAAGGGAATAGACCTCCAGATCGAGGAAGGGGAGATCTTTGGTATTCTGGGACCCAATGGAGCGGGGAAGACTACACTCCTTTCCATCCTCTCCACCTTACTCATTCCCGATCGAGGGAAGATTCAAATCCTCGGCATCGATGGTCTCCGGGATGGCGATCGGGTTAGGGAGAAAGTGAACATTTCCAGTGGAAATGCAAATTTTCTTTGGAGCTTGACCGTCAGAGAAAATCTCCACTTTTATGGAATGCTTTATGGTTTAACAGGAAATCGACGAGAAGAAAAAGTCAAGGCGTTGATCAGCCTTTTCCATTTAGAAGAACATCAAGAGTCTACCTTTGATCGGCTCTCCACTGGGATGAAACAAAGACTCTCCTTAGCCAAGTCCCTGCTCAATGACCCCGCCGTACTCTTTTTAGACGAACCCACTGTTGGCCTCGATCCAAGCGTCTCCATTATGATTCGTGAGCAGATCCGGTTGATCCAGAAAGAGAGGGGAATGACCGTCCTTCTCACCACCCACAATATGAAGGAGGCGGAATTCCTATGTAATCGTATTGCTTTCCTCAAGAGTGGAGAAATCCTCACCATTGGAACAGCGGAGACCCTAAAACGGATGGTTCGGATGGGAGATTTGGTGAAGATTGAATTTAAAGGGACGATTCCGGAAGATGAATTGCTCCGGGCTGATGGCGTCATCAACTATGGCATCTCCGGGAATCTTTGTGAAATCATTGTGGATGATGGGGAGAGGCGATTAGGGAACTTAATCGCTTTGCTTTCCCAGGGCGGCGCCCAAATCAAAAGAGTCACTTTAGGACAGACAGATCTGGAGGATGCTTTATTGAATTTGCAAAGGGTACTGATTCAGATATGGGCCTTTGTGATTAGGAATTGGATCATTACGAAGCGGAATGTTTTCAGCCTCTTCGAGATCCTCTTCTGGCCTGTGGTCGGCTTCTTTTCTGTTGGGTTGCTGACCAATTTTCTGGGGTTGAATGCCGATATGTCCGGGTTCATTCTCATCGGCGTCATCTCCATGAGTGTGATTCAAGTCTGCCAGATTGATGTGGCTTATGTGCTCCTCTATGACCTTTGGTCGAAATCTCTCAAGCATACCTTTATCGCCCCGGTTCATCCTTTCCAACTCATCTTAGGATCTTGGTTGATTGGCGTCATACGCTCCTTCGCCGTTTTTCTACTGCTTTTGCTCTTCAGCGCTCTTGCCTTTAGTTTCGATTTTTTAAAGCCCGGCGTAGGTCCGCTTAGCTTTTTTCTCTTAGGCCTTTTCCTAATTTCTGCTTTAGTGGGAATCAGCGTTTGCATTTTGGTCCTCCTTTTTGGATATAAGGCTGAGGTAGCAGCCTGGTCCATCAGCAGTCTTATGGCCCTGATCTGCGGGATCTATTACCCCATTTCAATTCTTCCATCTCCTCTCCCCGAAATCGCCCGGGCGATTCCTCTAACCTATTTTTTAGAATATTTCAGGTCCTTCTATGGATTTAATAGCGGGAGGAATTTATTAGGTTGGGGGTTCGGTCAGATAGGAGTTTATCTGGTCATTGAGGCCGTGCTCTTTAAGATCGTGATTCACCGTGCAAGAAGAACAGGCGTCCTCATTAAACTTTCAGAGTAACCTCTTCCTCATCCAGGGCGAATGACTCCCCGCAATGATGGCAAACGAGGGTCTTTGAAGAAACTGTTTTTCCACAGGCTTGACATCGCTTGGTTAACACTTTAGGAAGGATATGGGCCACGCGGAATGGGGAGACAGCCTGGGCCTTCTTGACGAGAATAAGGGTAAGAATCAATCCAAAGACCCAAACCATAAGACCTAAGAGAAGGAACCCTCCAGAGGATTTGAGAGTCCCCGCAACCAGAAAGGCATTATAAAGCCAGTGGAGGGAAATAGCTAAGGTGAAACCGGCCCAGATCAAGTTCTTTCTCCCCTCAATTTTTGCCTTTCCCATGTAAAATCCGAGAATGGCAGAGAAAGAGATATGGGCCAAATAGGAGAGAATGGCTCGAGGAAATCCCACAGAATATCCAAATCCCAGCATATATCCCACATTCTCAGTGGCTGCAAAACCCAATGCGGCTGAAATCATGTAGATCATCCCATCCATCACTTCATTAAATTCCTTTGAACGGTAGACCGTCACTCGGACGGCAAGATATTTAAAAAACTCCTCCACGATTCCCACCCACAAAAAAGAGAGGAACAGGTTCGGGAGAACGACCGTTGAGCCTCGATCGTGAAGGCGAAGGAAACTTTCTAAAAGAACAGAGGGGATGGTGACTAGTACTCCAGCAAAGAAGGCAAAGAAGATGAGGCGTTCCGGCTCCTTTTCGTATTTATCTTTTTTCCGAAACCATCTAAGCCAGAAGAGAGCAACGAGAAAAGAAAAGACAACATCAAACCAAATCACAGGGCCTCCCACATGCTAGGTGAATAGATGAGACGATTTGTGAGCTATTGATTCCAATACTTCTCCTGATGGTGATCAAGAGAAATCGCTCAATTTAGGTTATATTTACTTTGAGTTTTCAGCTTTGAGCATTGGGCTAAAAAATTCATTACTCATAACTCTTAACTCTTCACTCATAACTTCGAACTATTTTCTTGGCTTCTCTCACCCAGATTCTTATCTTTGCCTTTCGAAGAGGTGGTCTTCCATGTAAAACTTGTCCGATCTTTTTGTAGAGTTTTCGCGGGTCTTCTGTAGCGAGGGTAGAAATCGAATGGATACCCACCCCTTCTAATATCCGGAGGTTTTCAATCCCCAATCCTTTTAATTGAACCAATTGAGTTTTTTCCACCCATTGGATAAGTAATTCTTTTGGGATGAGGAGACGGAGCGCCAGTTCATCCATTTCATTTTTCTCTCTGGTTTTCGAGAGAAGATCGTCAAGGTTAGCGATCCCTACTTTTGGAAGCTCCATTCGATACTGAGATTCGATCCAGTAAGCATCTTTGAGTCTCGGATAATAAGAATCAACAGTTTTCAAATCGATGGCTCTGAAGATGAGGATAGAGAAACTTCCAATCAGAATGGCTGTTAAGATCATGGTAAGAGGTCTTGTCCTTCTCGCCAGATTTAGGCGGTAGGTGGATTCTTCCCATCCCCTTCCAGATCGAAATAGAGAGATGAAGTTATACATCACATAAGCTTGAACGGTAAATGGAGGGAATCCTAAAAAGCCAAGGAAGGGCATTTCAAAACCCTTCCTCTCCTCGAAAAAAGGGACAGTATAGACCCATTTTGATTGAGCCCAAAAGTTCCAGAACTCCCAGAGAAAACCGCAGATGAGTCCAGCGATGAGTAAAAGGTATATTTTTTTTGGTTTGCCTTCTTCCAGATCTTTCAAGAGAGATTCCCCCCTGAATCGGTAGTTGAAAGGTTCTAAGAGAAGGATAAATCCAACCCAGACAAGGGGGAAACAGTATTCAGGGATGAGCGCTGAAGACACGAGACAGAGAGTCCCTAAGAGCATGAGCATAGAGTGCCCTTCACTGGAAATGATGGTCTTCTTAACACTCGCATTTTTAAAGAGCCCTAATGTTTCCAACAACTCAGTTGTTTCGAACATTCCAGGGAGAACAGTTCCATAGGCAATGGCATAGCCCAACCACCTCTCCATTTTGAAGTGGGGGAGGTAAGTATAATACCAATTTTCTAAGAAGAGATTAGCTGCTTCAAAGATCAACCAGATGAAGAGCGACCAGGGAATCATCAAGAAGAATTCTTTGGTCCGATTAAGGATGAGGGAGTTTCCTTTTAAACGATAGATGACCGCATCAATGGTGAGGATATAGGACCACCAGGCAAAGCAATAAAACCAACTGTAGAATGGTTCGACCTTTTTGAAGAGGAAGATTTCGGAGAGAAGGAGAAGGGCGATCCCGATAATCCCTTGAATGGGGAAGGTCTTTTTCATCAAGGCCTAATTTAGCATATTCATGACCTTCAAACAATTGCTAAAACGATTCCGTTGACAGGATAGGGAAGAGGAACTATATTGAACCCCATTAGCGATCGGAGCGCTCCTTCATGAAGATGAATAGAAAACAATTTCTTTGGCTACTATCCATCATTTTATTTTTCCATTTCTTATTCGGGTGCGACCGACCCAAGCTGACAGGGGTAGGATCTGATAAAATTGATACCTCTCAAGATCCTGTCCAGACGTTTTATAGATCGGACGAACCCATTATTAGAGAATTTAAAAATGGCCATTTCACGATTACCCCTGTGGCAGAATATAAAATATCGGGAATGGTAGTCGGTAAGGAAACGTATTCCTCAGATTGGGAAGGGAAGATTTCGCCGGTTGATTTAGCCATTGTCTGGGGAAGACTGGCGGAACCTGAGTATGACAGATTTATAACTTATAGCCAAAGGAATCGATGGTATTTTTATAAATACAAGCAAGAAAGTCCTTTTGATAATTCTTATATAATCTCCCACTCTGGAAATCATCATATCATCCCTGCCAATGAGAATATTCATGAGGCCATTAAGACGATTAAAAAAAAGGATGAGGTCATCTTAGAGGGGTTTTTGGTCAATGTGAAGGGAACTTATAAAAATCAGCCAGTCACCTGGAATACCAGCCTGTCGCGCACAGATACCGGGAATGGTTCCTGTGAGCTTTTTTATGTCTCGAAGGCCAGAATAGATACTAAGGTTTATGAATAAAAAATTCGATGTTTCACAGCTAATGAGGCGGAGCTAAACTTCTATTTCTGGGAGCTGGGAAATTATGAAGTTCTATAAATTGACCTGCACCCCCTTTTTTCTTAAATACTCTTTAACCTCTCTGATGGATAAGATGCGATAATGGAAAACCGAAGCAGCCAACAAAATCTGGGCGCCGCCTTTCACTGCCCCTTCGTAAAAATGCTCCAATTTTCCTGCTCCGCCTGAAGCGACCACAGGCAGAACCACGGCATCAGAGATCGCCCTCGTAAATTCCAAATCATAGCCAGTCTGGGTTCCATCACCATCCATACTGGTTGGAAGGATCACGCCCGCGCCCAGTTCCTGGCACTGTTTAGCCCAGGCAATAGCATCTTTACCTACAGGCTTGGTACCGCCTGAAACCACCAGCTCAAATCCAGATGGCATTTGTTTGTTCCTTCTGGCGTCAATTGCCACAGTTACCTTCTCCCTACCAAATTTCTTGGAGGCTTGCCTCACCAGATCTGGATTCCTGACTGCCGCACTGTTCATAGAAATTTTATCAGCCCCAGCTTTTAAAACCAGTTCAATATCTTTTAGAGTGGAGATACCACCACCCACGGTCAGCGGGATGTGTATCACGGATGAAACATTCTTGACCCATTCCAGCCTGGTCTTTCGATTTTCTACAGTTGCAGCAATGTCCAGCATAGCGAGCTCATCTCCCCCTTCTTTTTCGTAAAACGCCGCATTCTCTACGGGGTCACCTGCCTCTTTCAAATCCACAAAATGAATCCCTTTGACAACTCGACCCTCTTTCATATCCAGACATGGCATGATTTTTATTGTGCTCATCTTACCTCCTCTTTGTTCCTTAGTGCTTCGATTC
>PEUO01000129.1 GCA_002780715.1 Deltaproteobacteria bacterium CG03_land_8_20_14_0_80_45_14 | reverse complement strand
GAAAGGGCGTCACCCTCGAACAATGAAAATGGTCAATAGGTCACGGTTAGGGTTAGGAGGCCCGTATCGTTTAGCGTCAAAGGGTAAGGGTAAGAATTTAAGACGATTAACATAACCGAACGACGAAACGGGCATCTTTACCGTTGCCGTTGGACGGAATCCTTATTTTCTTAGCAAAGGGGAAATGGGAAATGGATAAAATGACAGGAGAAGAAGATCTTAAAGGTCTGGAAGAAGAGATTGATGATGCCGTGGATCGGCTGTTCGTAGAGAAGAAAAGAGGCGGGGCGGAAAGCTTTTTAATGGAATCTCCGCCTATACAACCTCCTTTGAAAACTCCAGTGTTAGAACCTTCTATATCTCCCACTTTAGAGCCTTCCATGAAATCTCCTATTTTTGAGCCTGCCATGGAACCTCCTATTTTTGAGCCTGCCAGGGAACCTTCCCTCTTGGAACCTTCGTTTGAAATGGAGAATATTTTTGACCGGGAGAGTTCTCTCCACCCCCCTTCCGTTCCCATTCCATTCTTAAAATCTATTGAGAAAATGGAAGCCCAGCTTCTCTCATTAGAGTGGGAGATTACCGAAGAGAAACTTCAAAAGACAAGGGAAGAGGTCCTTGCTTTGCGGGAATTGTTGAAACAGAAGGCCGATATTACATCCATCTTAAGTGATATGGAAAAAGTGTTAAGCCATATGATGAAAAATGAAGAAAATATCAAGCCCCCTTGTATCAAATTCTTATTGGATTCCAAGGAAACGATAAAGCTCCTCATGAGAAAAGAAACAGAGGGTGAAATCGATATTTATAAACAACTGGCTTATCTGGGGATCGAAGCGAGATTCTCCTGCTTGGAAGGAAGACAAGAGTCCAAGATCATCCAACCCTCCTTCAGCAAAGGGGAAGGAGTTGAAAAGACGGAGGTGTCCATCCCTGGAGAGAAAAAGATCGAAGACATGTCTAATAAAATGAGTTGTTTTATGGAAAAGGTGGAAGAAATCTTTAGAACAATGAAGCAGCAAATATCCAGACTCGAGGAGACGATTCGAAAACCCCCAGCAGCCTCGCTGGAGGCTGGGCCCAAACCTGTAAACGTAATCATTTTTAAGGTGGATGAAAAATTGTTTGGGGTGGAGAGTGAAAAAGTTTTTAAATTATTTAAAGTTCCAAATACTTTTCAGGAGAAATATTCAAACCAACAAAAAATACGATTAAGAGATTTTGAAGTCCAAATGATCAATCTAAAGGAAATATTTTCTATCCAAGGGGGAGGGTTAAAAGGGGAAATCAAGATACTCACAGTAAAGGACAATGGGGAATATAAGGGATTCATGGTGGATCAGGTGCTTAAAAAATTATCCACCCTCTCCGAGAAGGGGGGGGAATTGGGTGAATATTTTTCGGGGGTCATTCATTCCACCTACCAAGAGCAACCGGTGGAGATTCCCATTTTAGATTTAAAAAAGTTTTAAGGCTTAGATTTTTTTATGAACCGAAATGTTTCAACCAATGAAATCGAAGAAAAGATGGCTCAAAAAGAAGAAGTCATCGAACACCTGACACGGGAACTGGAGGATGTCAAGAACTTTACGGAAAGTATTATTCAGAGCATTGGAAGCGGGATTATTATCACGGAGATTAACGATACGATCATCTATATCAACAGGGCAGGGGAAAGGATTTTGGGGTACTCCAAAGAGGATCTGATGGGTAAGCCTTTTAACATTTTCAGTTTGAGAGAAAAACAAAGTGTGATCCCTTCTTTTCTTAATAATCCAGATGACCTGGAAACAAGGAAAGAAGGGTGGATGAGAAAAAAGGACCATAGCGAATTTCCCGTTGGGTTTACCATCAATAATCATTTGAGTATCCGGGGGGAAAGAATAGGGAAGATTGTCGTGTTTCGGGATTTGACAAATGTTTATAAAATTCAAGAAGAAATATTGAGAATGGATAGACTTGTATCATTGGGGAAGCTTGCTTCAGGCATTGCCCATGAGTTACGGAATCCACTTGCCGGGATTAAAACGACCGCTCAGGCCCTTGGCGAGGAGATGTCCGGAGACGATTCAAGAAGAGAATATTTACATCGAATCACTAAAGAAATTGACAGACTCAATGATCTCCTCAAAACATTTTTTTCATTTGCTAAGCCACAAAATTTGAATTTGGTTCATTGCCATATCAAAGACATTATCAATGAGATCATTCCATTTCTTATTAAAGAGATCGCTGATAAAGGAATCCGATTTATTGAAACCTATCATCCTCAACTTCTTAAAGTCAAAGTTGATAAAACCCAAATGCATCAAGTTTTTCTAAATTTGTTTTTAAACGCAATTCAAGCCATGCCTAACGGGGGCGAGCTCAAAATCGAGGCTAGTCCATTGATATCAAACTCCTTGGAGGGACTTAAACAAAATTTTATCAAGGTGGTCATTTCGGATAGCGGAAGAGGCATTCCCCCCCATATTGTTCATAAAATTTTTGACCCTTTTTTTACCACAAAACCTAAGGGGATAGGGCTGGGTCTTTCTATTACCTACCAGATCATTAAGAAGCATGGAGGAACCATTAAGGTGGAAAGCCAATGGGAGAAGGGCACTTCTTTCGTCATTAATTTACCAGAGGCATTGGAAAACTTATGAAACCGTCTATTCTTATTGTTGATGATGATGAGGTGATGCAAGAGACACTCTCAGATGTATTAAGGAAGAGAGGGTACGAAATTTTTTCAGTCGGTTCAGGGAATGATGCCCTTTCAATGATGAAAAAGAATGTTATTGATCTTATTCTCCTGGACATGAGATTGCCCGATGTAAATGGTTTAGAGGTTTTAAAAAAGATTAAAGAATTTGATACTGAGATTTTAGTCATTATGATGACCGCCTATTCTGATGTGCAAACGGCAGTTTCAGCTATGAAATTAGACGCTTACGATTATATTAATAAGCCCTTTGAATTGGAAGAACTGAAATTACTAATTGAAAAGGGGTTAGAGACAAAAAGTTTAATCAATGAAGTGAGAAGACTCCACCGACAGCAAAAAGGGAAGCGCCAAAACAGTCAAATTTATGGGGTAAGCCCTCAGATTGATTATGTTAAAGAATTGATTGGAATGATTAGCAAAACTCATAAAACGTCTGTGTTAATTCAGGGCGAAAGTGGCACGGGAAAAGAATTGGCCGCAAATGCCATTCATTATAATAGCGGCCGAAGTGATAAACCTCTAATGAAAATCAATTGCAGCGCTATACCGGATTCTTTATTAGAATCAGAACTTTTTGGATATGAGAAGGGCGCTTTTACGGATGCCAAAAACACAAAGAAAGGCCTTTTTGAATTAGCCGATGGCGGGACAGTCTTTTTAGATGAGATCGGAGATATGAACCCCTTTTTACAATCGAAGATTTTGAGAGTCCTTGAAAACCAAACCTTTATGAGGGTAGGGGGAGAGAGAGAGATAAAGGTTGACGTTCGTATCACCGCAGCCACTAATAAAGATTTAGAAACCATGGTAAAAGAGGGGTTTTTCCGAAAAGATTTATATTACCGATTAAAAGTAATGGTCGTGGAGATGCCTCCCCTTCGTGACAGGTTGGAAGATATCCTATTGCTTTCAAATTTATTTATCGAAGAAAACAATAAAGAATATAATAAAAAAATTAAGGGCTTTTCTGAGGAAGCGAAGAGACTGATGGTTCAATATTCTTGGCCAGGGAACGTAAGGGAATTAAAAAATGTTATTGAAAGGGCAATGATTTTAATAGACCAGGAGGTGATCACCCCAAAGCATCTTCCATTTGAATTGAAACAAACTGAAAAAATTATTCATGGAAATACAGAACACGAAATTTTTGAAACCAAAGATGATATGTCTTTAGAGTATATGGAAAAAATACATCTCTCTAAGGTATTGAAAAGATTGGAGTGGAATAAATCAAAAGCATCCAAATCTTTAGGTATTTCTCGGGCCACCCTGAGGGCAAAGATTAAAAAATATGATCTCTTAGATAATTGATTTGGAATATTCATGAGTTATTAAAAAATTCTAAAACGATTTATTAAGTTTGAGTGAGTACTTATTAGAATTTTATAAATTACTGAAATATTTTGCTTGACTTTTTGGAAAATTTGTTAATAATTTATTTCGTTCCATTATATAAAAAAAGAGGGGAAAAAATGATGTGGAGTAAAAAGAAAGATGTCATTGGCCTAGATATTGGATGCAGTTCAATTAAACTGGTGGAATTAAAAGAGGATAAAAATGGGTATAAGTTACAAAATTTGGCGATATCTCCTCTGCCCCCAGAAGCAATCGTTGATGGAGCCCTGATGGATTCGGTTACGATTATCGATACCATACAAGACGCTATCTCTACTTCGAAGACAAAAACGAAAGATGTCGTGACCTCTGTCCCTGGTCATTCTGTCATTGTTAAAAAAATTTCCTTGCCTTTTATGACAGAAGCGGAGCTGGAAGAATCTATCCAGTGGGAGGCGGAAAGATATATTCCGTTTGATATCAATGATGTCAATATCGATTTCCAAATATTTGGGTCTACGCCAGAAAATCCGGAGGTCATGGATGTTGTTTTAGTCGCGGCCAAAAAGGATATCATCAATGATTATGTCTCCGTCATCATGGAATCTGGATTAACCCCTGTCATTATCGATATTGACTCTTTTGCCTTGGAAAATATGCTAGCCATTAATTATGAAATTGGAAAAGAGGAGATCCTTGCGATCGTTAATGTGGGAGCGAGCATTACCAATATTAATATCATCAAAAACAATATCACTGCCTTTACCAGAGATATTTTCAAAGGCGGAAATCAAATTACAGAAGAAATCCAAAGACAACTCCATGTCGACCATGAAGAGGCTGAAAAAATTAAAGTGGGCGCCAAAGTCGATTTCGCCTCCCAACCAATTATTCAAAATGTTTTGAAAACAGCCTCAGAATCATTGGCTATCGAAATAGGGAATTCTTTAGATTTCTTTCAATCCACCACCACCTACGAAAAAATCGGCAAGTTATATTTGAGCGGAGGAGGATCGAGGATTAAAGATTTTGATATCATTCTGCAACAACAGATTGGGATACCGGTTGAAGTCGTTAATCCATTTAAAAAAATAGATTATAGCGGTAAAAATTTCGATCTTGAATATTTAAGAGAAATTGGGCCGATCATGGCTGTGGGAGTGGGTCTTGCTTCAAGAAAGGTAGGAGATCGATGATCAAAATTAATTTGCTTCTGGCGAGGAAAGAAAAGAAAAAAGTTGGGATAAGGAAGGAATTCATTGTTCTCATTGGCTCCATCGTGGTTTTATTAGTAGTTCTCGGTCTTATTCAATGGAGATTAGGAAAGGAAAAGGAATATACACAGGCAAAGATAGTCGAAACAAGACAAGAGATTAACCGCTACAAGTCTCTCACGACGGAACTTAATAAACATAAAGAAGCGCAAAAAGATCTGCAGGATAAGTTGAATGTTATTAACGCCTTAAGAAAAGAGAAGGCAAGCCCCGCGAAGGTTTTAGATGAATTGAGTATTGTTAAGCCGGAAAAAATGCAATTGGAATCTTTGAAGAAAGAGGGGTCAAAGTTAGGAATCGAAGGGATTGCATTGGATGACGAAACGATCGCCAATTTCATGACGAATCTTCGTAAGTCGAAACTTTTTAAAAATGTAGACCTTATCGTAAGTGAACAGATTGAACAGAGCAAAATTAAGTTGAAGAAATTCATTCTTTCTTGTGAAATCATTTTGACGTAATGAAGAGGGGATCAAAATGGCACTTTCAATGGATTCTATCTTTAAACTCCCGACATCCAAAAAGGTTTTACTATTGGTCGTCATTTTATGTGTCATCGTCGGTCTATATTTCTATAGCTTCTATACCCCCCGACATGATGACCTAAAAGTGGCGAAGGCGGAGTTGAGTAAATTAACCAATGAATTGAACAATAGTAAAGCCATCACAAGAGATCTCCAAAAATTCAAGGACCAGGTGGGAAAGTTAAACGAGGAACTGAAAAACGTCCTGACGCAACTTCCTAATGAAAAAGAGATCCCTGAAATACTGAAAACCATATCCAGCCTGGGGAAAGAATCGACCCTTGAGTTCACCCTATTTAGACCCAAACCTGAAGAGCCTCAACAATTTTATGCTAAAGTTCCCATCGAGCTGGTGGCATTGGGGAGTTATCACAATATCGGGATGTTCTTCGATAAGGTAAGCAAACTTCCAAGAATTATTAACGTCGTCGATTTCAATATGACGAGGGCAAAAGATATCAAGGGAAAAGGCGAACCCGAAATATTGGTGAAGACATCCTGTATGATCAATACTTACCGATTTATAGAAAAGAAAAGCGAGGGAAAGAAAAGTGAAAAGAAAGCCGTTTCAAAATAGAAAGAGGATGAAGAAATCCCCACTAAAACCAGAACGAAGTAAAATCGGCCAGTGGTGGATCACCTTGTCGATCGCCTTCCTCTTTTTGATAGGGGGGTGCGGAGGAGGAACTCCTCCATCTTCTCTTCCTTCCAAAGCAAAGTCTCCTTCAGCGGAGAAAAGGAAGGTAGAACCAACGAAGGTTGCTGAGAAAAAAGAGCCGGAGAAAAAGGAAGAAGCAGAATATTCCTATAACCCTTCCGGGAAACCTGATCCTTTTAAACCCTTTATCCGATTAACTCCTGTCAGAGACGCCTCAAGGAGCGGTCCCCTGACCCCCTTGCAGAAATACGATATCAGCCAGTTAAAACTGGCGGCTATTATTTCCACCCCTGAGGGCAATATTGCCTTGGTCGAAGATGCAACCGGGAAGGGTTATTTTTTGAAGAGAGGAACATGGATTGGTAAAAATGATGGAAAGGTAACGAAAATTCTTAAAGACAAAGTAATCATTGAAGAAGTTTATCAGGATGTTTTTGGTCAAACAAAAATAAATGAGATTTCGCTATTTCTTCATAAAATTGAAGAAGGAGGAGAATCATGAAACGTTCTCAGATCCTTAACACCGCTTTTGGGGTTGTCTTTTTACTTTTTATAACCGGTTGCGCCACTGAGAATGCCTTGATGCAAACACCCAAGCCGGATACTCCTGCGCCGGTTGTCAAGGCTTCTACTATCCACAAGGTATTATTTACTGAAGAAGAAAATTATACAAGAATTCGAATTGAAGGGTCTGAAAACATCGCTCCCCCATTTTATAAATTATTGTCCGATCCTCTAAGGATTTCCATTGATGTTCCAAATATTGATTTAAAACAAATTAAAAGCCCCCTTAAAATTGACAATGGAACGATTGGAGAAGTTCTTACCACACAATATGATGACAAAGGAAGAATTGAAATTAGTCTGCTTCAAATGACAAATTATAATATTTCAAAGGAGGAAAAGAATCTCATCATTGATATTGAAAAAGTAAAAAAGGTTGCAGAAGCGAAGGAGGTTAAAAAAGAGGAAGAAACTCCAAAAGAAACAAAGACGGAAGCTCCCGCGGCGGGCCCACAGAAAGAAGAGCCTCCTCCCACCCCGCCGCCTATGAATAAGGCCAAAGAGATGGTCAATGTTTTATTTGAGGAGAAAAATGATTTCATCACTTTCAATATCATTGCTGATGGAAGACTTGAAAACTATGACTCTTTTAAATTGGATTCTCCCTCCAGGTTAGTTTTGGATATTTGGGGAGTGGGGACTCAATATCCTCAAAAGTCGATCAAAATGAAAAATCCCTTTGTCAAAGCCCTTCGTATTGGACAGCATCCAGATAAGCTGAGACTCGTTTTCGATTCATCGCAACCCAAACTGCCTTCCTATCAAATCAACCGAATGGATGACAAACTCATTGTCTCTCTTGGAAATATTCCGCAACCCTCCGGGCCCCAAATCTATGTCCAAGAGAAATCGGCCAAGGAAGCTCCCGCCACCGCTCCAAAGGCTGAAGTAGAGAGTCGTCCGAAACCGATGAAGGCAAGCGCTCTTACAAGTATCGATTTTAAGCAGATGGATGATAAATCGAGAATTATCCTCTCCCTCTCTGCAGAGGACCCTCAATTCGAATCTTCCACCTCTTCAGAAAATATCATTGCTGTCGATGTGAAAAATGCCTTTGTCCCCAAACATCTTCTGAGAGGATTGGATACGAGCGCCTTCGAGAGCGCTGTCAATTATATCAATCTTAAGAATATCAAAGTGGGTAAAACGAACGATATTCGAGTCTTAGTTAAATTAAGAGAAGAAACCCCCTATGAAACCACCAAAGAAGGCAAAGAAATCTTTATCGATATCAAAGAAAAGCCTAAAAAGGTCGAGGCAAAAGTAGAGGCTCCGCCATTAGAGGTAAAGAGAGGGGAAGCAGCGGCTGAAGTTAAAAAAGAAGAGAAACCCGTAGCGGAACCCATTCCTCCAACCCCGATAGCCAAAGCTGAAGAAAAACCCATTCCTCCAACCCCGGCGGCCAAGAAGGTGGAAGAGGAGAAAAAGAGTGTTGATGAGGGGCGGACCGAAAAGCTCTATGTGGGAAGAAAATTATCTCTCGATTTTAAAGATGCGGATATTAAGAATATCCTCCGGCTGATTGCCGAAGTGAGTAATTTAAATATCATTGCGGGAGATGAGGTCACTGGAAAGATTACCATGAGGCTGGTGGATGTGCCTTGGGATCAAGCCCTTGAGATTATTTTGCAATCCAAAAACCTTGGGAAGACTCAAATAGGAAATGTAGTGCGGATTGCTCCCCTTGAAGCTCTAAAGAGAGAAATTCAGGCTGAGTTAGAGGCCAGAAGGGCTAAGGAAAAGTTAGAGGATTTGGTGACGGAGCTCATCCCGGTCAACTATGCTACGGCGAAAGAAATCATGCCACAAGTGAAGAGTGTTCTGAGCGAAAGAGGAGATATTAAAGTCGATGAGAGAACAAATACTCTCATTGTCAAAGACATCTCCAAAACTATTCCAAGAGTGAGGGATTTAGTAAAGTCCCTTGATACAAAAACGCCCCAGGTCTTGATTGAAGCAAGGATTGTCGAAGCGTCCTTGAATTTTCAAAGGGACTTAGGGATTTCCTGGGGCTTCTTGGCATCAGGCGGGGACAAGAGGAAGCTCGAGGTGGGAGGGGGGACTGGGTCCTCGACCACTTTGCCTGGCCCCGGGACAACAACCGCCACCAATAAAGTTGTTAATTTGCCCGCTCTCGTTCCATCTGGTGGCGCCGGGGCGGTGAGCATCCTTGAGCTTCTCTTCACCTCTGATTACGGGTTGAAACAATTGGATATCGCTATCTCAGCCTATGAAAACAAAGGAGAGGCTAACATTATTTCGAGTCCTAAGATTGCGACACTCGATAACAAGGAAGCATCCATCGAGCAAGGCCTTAGAATTCCTTATACAAAGTTAACCACACAAGGAACGCCAACAGAAGATTTTATCGATGCTAATTTAAAATTGACCGTAACCCCCCATGTGACAAACGATGGCCATATCAAAATGATTATCAAAGTGAGAAAGGATAATCCGAACTACGACTTCCTTAGTCTCTATGGTACTCCAAGAATTGATAAAAAGGAGGCTATTACCGAGGTATTGGTAAAAGACAATGCCGTCGTTGTCATTGCCGGGATCTATACCATTAATAAAAACGATGGGGCAACAGGCGTTCCCCTGTTCAATAAAATACCGCTACTGGGATGGTTATTCAAAAAGGAGACGAAATCAGATGAGAGAAAAGATTTGTTGATATTTATCTCACCAAAGATCTCTAAAGATCAGATTTGATGAGATCGAGGTCCGAATTTCTAACAGTAGGGCAGGGCTTCAGCCCTGCATAACCACGCAAGCCTGAAGGCTTGCCCTACAACAATAAGGTCTTATGTTGAATTACTAAGTGCTTCGATTCGCAAATACGATTACGTATCCTCATGCTGCGAATTGAAATAATTGCTCACTCCATTCGGCCCGAGCTCATGGCCGAGGGCAGCACTAAGTCCTGAGTAAATAAATA
>PEUO01000246.1 GCA_002780715.1 Deltaproteobacteria bacterium CG03_land_8_20_14_0_80_45_14 | reverse complement strand
TCGGAATCTTCATTTTTAGCCGTTAGAACAATCACGGGGAGGTTCTTGGTTTTTGGATTCGATTTGACCTCTTTAATGACCTCCCAACCATCCTTTTTGGGCATCATGATATCGCAGATGAGAAGATCAAAATCATCTTTTCCTAATTGTTCTATGGCTTGCTCCCCATCGGCGGCTTCTGTTACCTCGTAACCCAATTTAGCAAGATGGATTCTTAAAAACTTGCGAATCACCTCCTCATCATCCACGATTAATATCTTCCTTTTCATGCTTCAACCCTCCTTAATGGAAATTTAATTGTAAAGGTTGTCCCCAATTGCTCTTTGCTCTCCACATCAATGGTTCCCCCATACTTGGTCACAATACGGTAAACGATATTCAGGCCAAGGCCCGTCCCCTCACCTGGGTTTTTGGTTGTAAAGAAGGGATCGAAAATTTGGTTGAGATATTTCTGGGGGATTCCATTTCCATTATCGCTTACTTTCACCTCGACCGAATCTTTGAGCGATCGGGTGGAAAGAACCAGTCTCCCTCCATTTCCGTCCATGGCTTGAAATGCATTGGTGATCAGATTGGTGAAGACCTGCTGAATCTCGCCCATGTTAGCCTGTACTTTCTCAATAAGTTGAAATTTTTTAATCACTTCTACCGAGGTCTTCTTAATCGCCAAACGGACCATCTTCAGGGACTCTTCAAGAACTTCGTTGAGATCCACAGGACTTAGGTCTTCCTTTTTCGCAACTCGAGAGTAAGATTTTAATCCCTTTACGATTTCACCGATTCTTTGTGCACAATTCAGGATATCATTTAAATATTCTTTATTTTTAGAGGGATCTTCTTCCTCCAGAGCAATCTCTGCCATTCCAATAATACCACTCAGGGGGTTATTGATTTCATGGGTAACACCCGAAGCCAATATTCCTATCCCCGCTAACTTTTCAGACTGGATGAGTTGTTCCTGAAGTTGTTGCTCTTCAGTAATATCCTTCACATATTCAATGACCGAGAGGAGATCTCCCTTTTCATCTAAGATGGGGTAAGAGAAGATTTGAAGGGTCGTGTTATCCTCTGAGAGCTTCATGATGGAGGAAGCGGGTTGTTTGGTTTCGATGGTCACCGATATCGGACAATTTTCACAGGGTAGAGATCTCTGAAAATAAGTCTCATAACATTTTCGACCAATCAATTCTTTAAATGAAGTCTTGTAATTTTCAGTGACGGCTTTATTCACACGGAAAATTTGATAGTCAGGAGTTTGTATGGAGAGTTGGTCTCGAATCCCGTCGAAGATGGCTTCGAGATTCCTTTTGCTCTCTCCGATCTTCTTTTCAAGCTTCCTCTGCTCTGTCAAGTCCCGAAAGATCATCTGGTAGAAGGATTCATCCCCTAAATCGATTCTTTTGGTGGATAAATCCACCTCCAGGGAGGACCCATCCTTCTTCATTAAAGATAGACAGTCGGCCCTCCCTTCTCCCTTCTCAGTAACTTCTTTAAAATAACCCCTCGCTTTCTCTATCTCTTCAGGTGCGAATAAATCAAAGGCTTCCCTTCGAAGGAGTTCTTCTTTGGTGTAACCTGTCACCTTCTCTACTTCTCTGTTGACATCAGCGATGATTAACTGAGGATTTCGCAAGAGGACGATCCCATCGTTAGCATTTTCAAAGAGACCCCGATACTTGTCTTCGGAGATGGTGAGCTCCTGGCGTTTCTCTGTCGTTAAGGTTTGAACGATATACCCATAGAAAGCCGTCATGATGAAAATGAAGGGAATGCGAAGAGTATAACTGCTACCATCTTTTGAAAACAAGAAGCCCCAGGAATAGAGAAGAACCCCGTACAGAAGCGCCGTGATCCCCCCAATGGCCATTAACATTTTAAAATTGCGACTAATTGACGCAAAGATGATGATCAAGAAAAAAACGAGATAAAAATCTGTCGTCATCTTTTCTGAAAGATACATTCCGAATGATACGATGCCCGTGTCAAAGATAACTAATGGATAGAATAATTTTGAATTTGAAAACCATGTTTTAGGAAGAAAGGTGAGTAAAACATTTGATAAGATATATCCAGTTATCAGGATGTGACTTAGCTGGGGGTCCATCACCCTCCCTCTCCCAAATAGGATGAGGTAAGAGGTGACAATGATGGCGGTCCATCTGAGGGATAAAATAACCTTTTTTCTATCTTGGTCTTCCATCATTGTTTAGATTCAAATTCGCTAAAAAATGAAATTTATTTCGCTTACTTATCCATGTAGCGATAAATTGAGCAAAAAACATACCAAAATAGAGACTACCGGGAATCCCCCGTATAAATAGCTTCTAACCATAAGGAATTTAGTAACTTATAATAATCTCCTTCTTGCTTCACTTTTCTCCATTTTAACGGAATAGCACTGATTTTTTTTCATTCTTTGACATTTTGTCCGGATTGATTACAAAAAATGGAAAGGAATAAAGGAGGGATTAATCGCAGGAGCTCGGCCTTTAAGTGAAACTGATTGTTAATTTTTTTTGGAAGGAATATGAGAGGATATGGTCGGGGCGAGCCGATTTGAACGGCCGGTCCGGCCGCCTCACCTTCTCGGCGGCGTGGCATAAGTCGCTCCTTATTCGTCGCGACGCCACCCTCCTGCTCGACCGCAGTCGGTCGGCAATTTAATTGTAATTTAAAATTTTCTGAGGAGAGAAGTGGTCGGGGCGAGCCGATTTGAACGGCCGACCTCCTGCTCCCAAGGCAGGCGCGCTAACCAGGCTGCGCTACGCCCCGATGTTTTCAAAATCCGAAATTCGAATATCGAAACTCGAAACAATCTCAAAATTCTACCTAAAAATATTTGAAATTACCCCCTGCCTACCGGCAGGCGAGTGGATGTTTAATATTTAATTTTTAACACATTTCCTAAAATATTCCAACACGGTTTACCCCTCGAAGGCTTTGATGATTTTCCTTATTTTCTTTAAGGCTTTTCCTCTATGGCTAATTTTATTTTTTTCTTTGAGAGAAAGCTCTGCCATCGTCTTTCGATATTTTGGAAGAATGAAGAGGGGATCATATCCAAACCCTTTCTTCCCCTTTTCCCTAAATCCGATTCTCCCCTTACATGACCCTTCCGCAATCGCCTCTCTTCCATCGGGTGATACCACAGCAATGATGCATTTAAATCCCCCTCCTCTTTTTGAAAGTGGAACGCCTTGCATCTCTCTGAGGAGTTTTTGATTATTTTCTTGACTCGATGCCCCTTCTCCAGCATACCTTGCGGAATAGATCCCGGGTAATCCTTTCAAACTATCCACTTCTAATCCAGAATCATCCGCAAGGGTCAACTTTCCAAAGTATCTTGAATAAAACCGAGCTTTTTTCAGGGCATTCTCAGTGAAACTCTTACCATCCTCTTCGATTTCAAGAACATCTAAAAAATCGCTTAATGCATAGATCCGAAGGCCCAACCCTTTCAATGCCTCTCGAATTTCGCGAATCTTTCCTTTGCTCCGAGTGGCGACAATCACTTCCAATTGTTTTCTAATATGAATTTTATCCTTTCCCTTCCAGACACTTTTTTTGAATTTTCGTAAGGACTTTAATTCCGTTTTGGGCGATTTTCATTAATTCATCCATCTCCTCTTTTGTAAAAACGCCCCCTTCTGCAGTGCCCTGGATTTCTACAAATTTTCCACTGCCGGTCATCACCACATTCATATCCACTTCAGCTTTTGAGTCCTCTCCATAATTTAAATCTAACAGGACCTCCCCATCCACTTTCCCTACACTGATGGCAGCGACAGAATCTTTGACAGGAACTTTTTCGACCATCCCATTTTTAACCATCTTTCCAAAAGCATCCACCAAAGCGACATAACCCCCTGTGATGGAAGCGGTCCTTGTTCCTCCATCGGCTTGAATCACATCGCAGTCGATCCAGATCGTCCTCTCCCCGAATGCGCTGAGATCGATCACTGACCTCAAAGAGCGTCCGATCAACCTTTGAATCTCGAAGGCACGGCCGCTTCCTCGACCCGTCAGTGAATCCCTGGAAGTACGGGTATGCGTTGAACGGGGAAGCATCGAATATTCTGCGGTAACCCAGCCTTTTTTAGTATTTCTTAAAAAACGTGGAACCCTCTCTTCCAAGCTGGCCGAACAAACGACTTTGGTATCCCCTATTTCGATGAGAACTGACCCTTCTGCATGCTTCAAATAATTTCTCGTAATTTTTACTGGTCTCAAAGCCTTAAGTCCCCTTCCATCTGAACGTTTCACGAAAAACCTCCATTTAAATTTATTTTTTCAAGAAATCCCCAAAAAGTCAATCCCTCGACTTAGCAAAAATGCTCGGGATTGACCCTGAGCAGCTCACCACACTGCCTTAAAGGACCAAGTTTGTCCTGCCGAATGGGTCAACCCTTCGACTATTGCTCAGGGCTGGCCCTCCGACTATTGCTCAGGGCTGGCCCTTCGGCTCCTCGGCTTAAAGGGTTGGGGAATCTCATGGAAAATTAATACGCTAAAAGAGAATAATAACTATTTCCCTCCAGAAACATTAGATTTGCTCTCCCTTGCCCAAGAGATAAGGATCGCAGTGAGCCCGATGATGAGGACGAGTTTCCAAACATCCTGAATGCCCTCCAGAGAAGGGCCTGCCTTTGCTCTTTCCAATGGGGCGGCAGGCAGTCTGAAAGCAATGACCATCTCTGCAAAGGCGACCCCGATCACCATCCCTAAATTTCTCGAAAGGGCTAAAAAACTTGAGGCCAGACCCACTTTCTCACGGGGCAAAGAACCGAGGATGGCGCTGTTATTGGCTGGATTGAAAAGACTGATTCCAATGCCAAGAACAATCTGTCTCCATAGAATATTAAGATCATTTACCCCTGGCTTCAATAAAGTAAATGAAAAGACCGCCAGGGAAGTAAGCGCCAAACCCATGGTAGCTGGGATCTTTACCCCGACACGATCGGAAAACCTCCCGCCAAAAGGAGCCATCACCATCACGGTGAGGGCAACAGGGAAAATGAGCATCCCCACCTTGGAGGGTGAAAATTCCAAAATACTCTGGAGGAAGAAAGGGATGACGAAGGTATGTGCAGCACTCATCCAGAAGGATAGGAAGCTTGCTCCAAGAGAGGAGATGAAAAGCCGTCTTCTGAAAAGTTTGAGGTCCACCAACGGAGATGGAGATCGAAGTTCCACCATGATAAATAGACTGAAACAGAGGAGGTTGAAGAAGAGCCATAACCATAGAAGAGGGGTTGATCCTTGAGCCATTCGATTAAGGAAAAGGAGAAGAGAAGTTACAAAGAAAAAGAGCAGAAGGGCTCCCCAGAGATCCACTCGTGTTTTACCTGTTGGTACGGTCCTTTCGAGGACTTTCGAAGAGAGATAGATTCCAATGGCGCCGATGGGGAGATTGATAAAGAAAACCGATCTCCACCCGAGATGCTCAACTAAAAAGCCGCCGAGAATAGGCCCCGTTAAAAAACCTGCAGAGACGACAGAACCAACGATCCCTAATGCCTGGCCTCTCTCTTTTTCTGGAAAGGCAGCGGTCAGTATCGCAGGACCATTGGCCATCAGGGCAGAAGCGCCTAATCCTTGAAGCATCCTGGAACCGATTAAAAAATAGATTGTGGGTGAAAAACCGCAAAGCGCCGAACCCACCGTGAAGGTTAAAAACCCTAAGAGGTAGATCTTTCTTTGTCCAAAAAGATCGGACAATCTTCCCATCAAAAGCAGGCATCCGGTGATGACGATCAAATAGGCCATCACCACCCAGGCCACGGCCGTCAAATGAGTATTCAAAGATTGAATAATCGTTGGAAGGGAGATGTTCACGATGCTGGCATCCAGTGTGGACATATAGACACCAATAGAAATATTGAGTGTCACCCACCGTCGCCGATTCATTTCAGGAAGGATCATTTGGCCCAGCGCCTCAAAATCACATGTTTCATGTCATTCTTCACAATATTTTCTCGTCCAATTTTAAACAGATTTTTGATATTAATACAAGAAGCTCTATCGTTGCTGATCGCGCCCTGAACCATGCAAGATTCAGGGCTGCCATGCACCCTGCGTGGTGCATGGCGGATTGCGGGTTGTGGATTGGAAAATCCCAAACTAGAAATTAGTACTACAGCGAATCTTTTTTCGTCATTCCCGTGAAAACGGGAATCCATGAGGTAAATTGGCTCAAGAGACCACTGGATACCCGCTTTTGCGGGTATGACAGTTGCAGCGGAAGTGCTTTTTGCTGGTACATTGGCCCTTTTTCCGAAAAGGTTCGCTGTAGTATTAGAAAAATGTTTAATTCCATCTTCTCATGTCAGGTCTGGGTTGAAACACGATGAGAAAATGGTTATCATATCATCGTTTAAATTCTCATACGATTGATTAAGGAGCGGAGAGATGCACAAAGAGACTCAAAAAAAAGGATTTACTGGCGCTTCCAAATACGTGCTGGATGATGAGCTGGCCAGAATCGTCAACATTTCGATGGCTCTGGAAATGCCTCTTCTGCTCAAAGGAGAGCCTGGAACAGGCAAGACCATGCTGGCCCACGCTATTGCGGAAGCCTTTGACATGAGGCTGATCGTTCTCAATGTCAAATCGAGCATGAAGTTGATTGATGCCCTTTACCAGTATGATACACTCACGCGTTTGAATGATAGCCGTTTTGGCGATTCTAAAAGGGATGTCAGCAATATTGAAGAGTATATCCGAATGGGAAAGATCGGACAGGGTTTTGTCTCCGATGAAAGAGTGGTTCTTCTGATCGATGAGATTGATAAGGCGGATACCGATTTTCAGGATGATATGCTGGATGTTCTGGACCAAATGGAATTCGATATTATTGAGATCGATAAAACCATCAAAGCAAAAAACAGGCCGGTGATCATCATCACTTCGAATGCTAAAAAAGACCTCTCTGATCCATTTCTGGGGCGCTGTAATTTCCACCACATTGCCTTTCCAGAGCCTGACATGATGAGAAGGATTGTCCAGATCCATTTTGCTGATATCGATAGAGAATTACTCGATAGCGCTGTTAAAACATTTTACCGCCTCAGAGAAATCAGAGGCATTGAGAAAAAACCTGCTACTCGGGAACTGATTAACTGGATCAGGGCTTTAAAGGCAGATCCGGACTTCCGAGTGAAGGATCTGATCAAGGGAGAAGTTCCTTTTTTGGGCGTTCTGTTTAAAAAGAGCCCGGATTATGTCGTTGCCCAGAATGCGGCGGCCAGGTTCAGGGTGTAATTTGGCAAAGGGCATAGGGCTCAGGGCATGGAGTTTATGATTTTAACGCTATGCGCTATGCGCTATGCGCTATGCGCCATGCATCTGGTGTTTTTATGTTCGTCGATTTCTTTTACTTATTGAAAAAGTCGGGTATTCCAGTATCTCCCACCTCATTCTTGAGGCTCCAGAAAGCCTTGGGCATGGGACTGATCAACTCTCTGGATGATTTTTACACTGGCGCCCGTGCGATTCTGGTAAAGAGTGAAAGGTATTTCGATCTTTACGACCAGGTTTTTGCGCATCAGTTTAAAGGCGCTGAGTTTAAGGAACCCGACGAAGTTGAATTGTCCGAGATGGCTCGCGCCTTGCTTGATGAGTGGTTGAAAGATCCAAAAGGTCTGGCAGAGGCTCTTGGAATCAAGGAAGAAGATCTGTTAAAGCTGAGCCCGGATGAATTGATCAAATACTTTCTTGACCGATTAAAAGAACAAACCGAAGCACACCACGGAGGGAGCAAGTGGATTGGAACAGGAGGGACTTCTCCCGTAGGACACTCGGGATATCATCCAGGTGGAATGAGGGTGGGGGGTGTCTCTCGAAATAAGTCAGCCGTTAAGGTGGCCATGGATCGAAGGTATCGTGACTACTCCCAGCAAGGCCCAATGACTCCATCTCAAATGGGAGAAGCCCTCAAAAGATTGAGAAATATGGTTCCTTTTGGCCCCAAGGATAAGGTGAATATTGATAAGACCATTTATGAGACCATGAGGAATGCGGGAGAAATAGAGATCGTTTTTGATCGGAGCCTTAAGGACCGATTAAAGGTGATCCTTGCGATCGACAATGGCGGATGGTCGATGGAGCCTTACATCGAGTTGGTTCAAACGCTCTTTAATTATGCTCGGGCCCAATTCAAGGATCTCAAAACGTTTTTCTTCCATAACACGATCTACGACTACCTCTGGGAGGATCCCCCAAGACGTTCCAAACCGCTTCCAGTAGATGAACTGGTCCGCCTCGATCCAGAAACAAGGTTCATTATCGTTGGGGATGCGAGCATGGCCCCCTATGAACTGATGGCCACAGATGGTTCCATCCATATCGAGGAGAGGTCTGGAAGGCCCAGTTATGAGAGACTGAAATTTATTGCCAAAACCTTCCCCCATGCTGTTTGGATCAATCCAAAACTCGCCGAAGAATGGCCTTACACCCGCTCCATCCATCATATCCAGGAAATCTTTCCTATGTTTGAACTGACTCTTGATGGACTGGAGAAAGCGGTCCACCATATCATGCGCAAAAATTGATAGGCCTCGTCCAGGTATTCAATAAGATTTCTTAAATGCTTTTAGAATCGGCAAGGGATCGACGAAGTGCTTATCGAAACCCAGATCTTCTGACTTTAAGCCAAAGGCCAATCCCATCAACTGAGTGAAGTAGAGGATAGGGAGATGAAACATCTCTTTAAACTCCTCTTCAATCTGCTTTTGGCGAGCATCTAAGTTGACATGACAAAGCGGACAAGCCACCACAATCGCATCCGCTCCCACACCCTTTGCATTTTTAAGAATCTTCCTGCTTAACTCCAGCGCAATCGGAAGTTGCGTGATTCCAAGAGAAACTCCACAACAGCGAGTTTTATAGGACCAGTCGAGGGGTGTGATTCCGATAGTCTTCATCAATCGATCCATCTGGGTGGGATATTCGTAATCTTTCACCTTCGTAATCTTTGGAGGACGGGTGATGATGCATCCATAGTAACAAACCACTTTAAGCCCTTTGAGAGGGTGAATGACCTTTGAAGCCACCTGTGGATAACCGATTTTTTCTGTAACCGTATTCAAGAGATGTTCAACCTTCATCCCATTGAAAGAAAGAGTTGGGATTTCCCGGCTTACCTTCTCTCTTAAATTCTTATCTTCTTCGGTCTCTTTCAATGCCACCCGCATCCTGAGAAAACAGGAGGGACAAGGTGTGGTGACATTATCCCAGCCCTCCTTTTTTATCAAAGCGATATTCTTCATCGGAAGCAACGTCGAAAGAAAATGGTCTGTGGAATGAGTAGGGGTGGTTCCACAGCATCCCCATCCTTCTGGTTCATGAAGGAAAACTCCAAGTGTATGGAATACCGCTTGGGTGGAAAGATCATACTCTTTTGAAGTGCCATGAAGACTGCAGCCTGGAAAGTAAGCCATCCCGTCTTTTTTCTCTGCCGTCTTTCCCTTGAGCTTTGGCTTTCCAAAAGTAGGAAAGATTTTCAACTTTCCATTTTTAAACATCTTCAAAGCCATGGGCATATCATTCTTCCAAACCTGCCCGAAGTTCAACTGACCTGATAACATCTGGCGGAGATAAATCTCGCCCATCAATCCGGCCTCATACATTCTTCCAAACCACTTGATTCCTCTCATGGCCGCTTGATAGAAGAGAGGAACAGAAGGAACCTTTGGCTCGATTCCCTCGTTTTTCGACATGATTTTTAAGACATCCATGATCTTTGTAATGTTAATGTCATGAGGACAACGGGTGGCACAGGTCTCACACATGGCGCAGAGCCAGATGGTCTTCGAATGAAGGACCATCTCTTTTTGACCCAACTGGATCGCCCGTATCACCTGATTGGGAGCGAGATCAAAGTGCTCGACCACCGGACAGCCTGCGGAACACTTCTGACACTGGTAGCAGAGAAAGACATTCTCCCCGGTTTCTTTTCGAATGGTTTCAGCTAAATCAGTGCTTAGAATTGTTGCCATCGATTAAGCCCTCGATGAAATCCATGGAATGATGGAATGTTGGAATAATGGAATCTTGGGAAGATCGAAGAAAATTTGATTTCGTGGTTTGTATTCTTTACCCATCATTCCATTGTTCCAGTATTCCAATATTCCAGATGTTATGAGACTTGTGGTCTGGGAAGCAGTCCTGCAGCCTTGGCAATCTCGGCCACCTTCTCCTCCCACTCTATCGCCATGATATGAATCCCCCGAACCCCA
>PEUO01000094.1 GCA_002780715.1 Deltaproteobacteria bacterium CG03_land_8_20_14_0_80_45_14 | reverse complement strand
TTACTTGCAGAGCCTTATTACCTCTACCTTCAAAAGAACCGCAATTGTAAAACTTTGAAGATATTCCTGCCCGACCGGCATTCCCAATTTTTTCACAGCTTCCCTTTAACAAAGGGGGATTTAGGGGGTTTTTCGAATTAAAATGGAATAGCCCATGGATCAGAACCTTAAAGAATTTTATTTCTTCAGCGATTTTTTAAACCGAAGGGTTTATAACACTTCCAGACAGAGGGTTGGCAAAATATCGGATTTAGTGGCCGAGAGAGCAGAGCCCTATCCAATGATCATTGGTATGATGGTCCGAACAAAGGGAAGAGAGATGTACCTTCCGTGGGAGAAGATCATTCAAATCGAGCCTCAGCTCACCCTCTCTGCGAAAGAGCTCATGGACCTTAAGACATCTCTTCCGGAAAAGGATATTATCCTTCTTAAGGAGGAGGTGATGGACAAACAAATTGTCGATACCTTCGGAGCAAAGGTGGTAAGGGTCAATGACCTCCACTTCCTTCGGGTGGATTACCGTTTAAGGCTGGTTCATGTCGATGTGGGATTTCGTGGACTGATGAGGAGGGTGGGGTGGGAGAAGTTAGTGGATCAGGCGCTCCGCTGGTTCTTTTCATATGTCCTTCCAAACCAATTCATCTCATGGAAATATGTTCAACTCCTTTCAGGTTCAGATCTCCTTCAACTCAGCGTGTCTCAGAAGAAACTTTCCCATCTTCATCCAGCGGATTTGGCCGATATCATCGAGGACCTCAGTGGTCGTGAACGATCCGCCATCTTCCACGCCCTGGATGCTGAGACAGCGGCGGAAGCCTTGGAGGAGATCGATCCAAAGATTCAGAAGGCCTTGATCGAGACCATCTCTGTGGAGAAGGCTTCTGATATTGTCGAGGAGATGTCTCCCAGTGATGCCGCCGACCTTCTCGCCGATCTTCCCGAGGAAAGAGCTGAGGAAATTCTTGAAGGAATGGAACAGGAGAAGGCGGAAGATCTGAGAGAACTCCTCGTCCATCCCGATGAGACAGCAGGCGGGTTGATGACCACCGCCTACCTCAGCCTGACCCCTGGAGTGACCGTAGAGACAGCCATTGCACGACTGAAGGCGGAAGCTCCCAATCTGGACATCATGGACTACATTTTCATAGTGGATGAAGAGGAGATCCTCCAAGGGGTGGTAAGCATTCGTGACCTTCTCACAGCCCATTCCCAACAAACCCTTGCCGAAATTCAACCCACAAGAGTGGTAAGTGTGAAACTGGATGAGGATCAGAATGAGGTGGTGGAGGCGTTTGCAAAATACGGATTCAGAGCCTTGCCCGTCGTGGATGAAGAAGGCCAACTAAAAGGAGTGATCGGTTTCCGCAGTGTCCTGGACGTATTGGCTCCGGATGCCGGGTAATCCCCTTAGCCGCATGTAATCCCCACAACCCCCCTTTAATAAAGGGGGGCGAGGGGGGATTTATTTATACGTGATAAGAAACCGTCATGACAAATTACATAAAATGGGTTTCGAGTTCGAAGCGCTCCCTGTGGAGAACCATAGGGCTTTTCTTCATTTTAATGGGGCCCGGCATCATCACCTCTAATGTGGATAATGATGCGGGCGGGATCACCACCTATTCTTTAGCTGGAGCAGAATTCGGACTCAAACTTATCTGGTCCCTGATTCCGATTATGATCGCCCTGATCGTAGTCCAGGAGATGGGCGCTCGCATGGGCGTGGTGACGGGAAAGGGACTTTCCGATCTGATTCGTGAAAAATTCGGCGCCAAAATTACTTTCTATCTGATGATCGGTGTGTTTTTAACCAATATGGGCAATGTCCTTTCCGAATTTGCAGGGGTGGCAGCAGGGATGGAAGTCTTCGGAGTCAACAAATTTATCTCCGTTCCTGTGAGCGCCTTTCTGGTCTGGTGGATGGTGGTCAAAGGAACTTATAAGTCCGTGGAGAAGGCGTTTCTCGTCGCCTGTGTGTTTTATATCTCCTATGTTATCACCGGTATCATCGTGAAGCCGGATTGGGGGTATGTCCTTGAACAATTTGTGCATCCCCAATTGAGTTTTCAGCCCTCAGAAACGACCATGCTCATTGGTGTGGTGGGAACGACGATTGCACCCTGGATGCAATTTTACCTCCAGGCTTCGATCGTGGAGAAAGGGATCAAGATAGAGGATTATAAATTCGCTCGATTTGATGTGGTCATGGGAGCGGTCATGGTCCACATCGTCGCCTTCTTCATCATTCTCGTGTGCGCAGAAACTCTTTTTAAGCACGGAGTCCGGATCGAGACAGCCAAGGATGCCGCTCTTTCCCTCGCTCCCTTAGCTGGTAAATACTGCACCTACCTCTTCGCCTTTGGATTGGTCAATGCCTCTCTCTTTGCGGCTTCGATCCTTCCCCTCTCCACCGCCTATCTCATCTGCGAAGGGTTAGGTTGGGAGGCTGGTATCGACAAAAAGTTTGCGGAGGCCCCTCAGTTCTATGGGTTCTATTCCTTAATTATCTTTTTAGGAGCGGGAATCATCCTTTATCCTAATTTGCCTCTGATCCCGATCATGTACTTCTCGCAGGTCCTCAATGGAATGGTTCTTCCCTTTATTCTCATCTTTATGCTTTTTCTCATCAATGATAAAAAGTTAATGATGAACCATACAAACGGCCCTGTCTTCAACGTCATCGCCTGGGTGACTTCAATCGTGATGATTGCTCTCACCTTACTCCTTATCATTCGAATGCTTTGATCTGTGTGGTGGGGAACTGAAGCTCCTGTCCATAGGGTGGAGCTTCCCGGAAATGAAATTTCTCTTTATATTGTGCCCCTTCCTGCCTGCCGGCCCCGGTCCCGACCGAGGGCGGGGCAGGCAGGGACCCCGCCTATAAGGCGGGGCTTGCGGGGCACTTGCCGGTCAAAGCTTGATTTTTAAATTGGCCTCGGTTAATTTTCATTTACTAGGAATTGAGGGAAGACCATGAATACCGTGATGATGGGTCCTGGAGCAATGGGAAGCCTCTTCGGGGGGCTCCTCACCCTTGTGGGAGAGGAACTCTGGTTGGTGGGTTACAGAAAGGAACAAATCGAAACGATTTGCTCATTCGGTCTCACCTTTGAAGAGAAAGGAAAGACGCAGATCATCCCGATGAATGCCACTCCTGATGTGACATCTGTTGGAAAAGCTGACCTGGTGATCTTTTTTGTCAAAACCTATGATACCGAAAAGGCGGTTTCAGATGCCCTAGTCCTTGAAAAAGAAGATACGATATTTCTTACCCTCCAGAATGGCCTCGGGAATGAAGACGTGATTTGTAAGCAGATTGATCGAAAGAAGGTGATGTTGGGAGTCACAGGTCATGGGGCGACGCTACTCAGACCGGGCCATATTCGCCATGCCGGATGGGGGAAAACTTTTATCGGGGAACTGGATCATCAAATGACCGATCGGGCCATTCGAATTGCTCAGATGTTTTGTAGGGCAGGAATTGAAACAGAGGTTTCCTCGAATATCCACGACAACGTGTGGGGAAAACTTTTGGTCAATGCAGGGATCAATGCCCTCACCGCTTTGACCGGATTTAAAAATGGTCAACTCGTGGATTATCCTGAAACCGCGAGATTGATGGAGAAACTTGTGTTTGAAGCGGCAGAGGTCGCCAGAAGAAAAGGGATTCATATCGAGGAAAATCCGATTGACAAAGTTCGAAAGGCAGCCGAAGCAACCAGAGAGAATCGTTCTTCAATGGGCCAGGATTTTGATCATAGACGGAGGACAGAAATTGACGCCATCAATGGAGCCGTCGTAAAAGAGGCAGAGCGTTTAGGGATCTCTATCCCTTACAATCAAATGATCACCGACTTGATCAAAGTCATCGAAAAAAGGTTCCATCAAGGCTAAAGCCTTGAGTTACGTCCGATACCCCGATATCGTAACTCAGCCCTTTAGGGCTGATCTTTAACGAGTCACCAACACCAGTCACCATCACGAAGAAGGGAGGTTAAGATGGACCGTAAAAAGATAACTCCGGTGGATATTCAGGCAATGAAGAAAGAGGGAAAGAAGATCACGATGCTCACGGCTTATGATTATCCCATGGCCCTGCTCGAAGACCGGGCTGGGATCGATATCATTCTGGTGGGAGACTCTCTGGGAATGACGGTCTTGGGTTATGAGAATACCCTCCCGGTCACAATGGATGAAATGATTCACCACACCAAGGCCGTGACCCGTGGGGCAAAATATGCTCTGATCATTGGCGATATGCCCTTTATGTCCTATAACACTTCGGAGAGGGATGCCATTATCAATGCCGGCCGATTCATGAAAGAGGCAGGAGCCGATGCTGTGAAGCTGGAAGGAGGTATCACGGTCAAGGATATTGTTAAAGCTCTTGTCAAAGCCGGCATTCCAGTGATGGGCCATATCGGGCTAACCCCTCAAACCATTTCAATGCTGGGAGGATTTAAGGTTCAGGGCAAGGATGCAGAAGGGGCTCAGAAGATTATTGACGATGCAGTACAGCTTGAAGATGCAGGGGCGTTCTCTGTTCTCCTCGAAGCCGTTCCAGCCCCCATTGCAAAGAGGATTACGGAGCGTCTGAACGTTCCAACCATTGGAATCGGTGCAGGTGTTCATTGCGATGGTCAGGTATTGGTTGTCCATGATATGCTGGGACTCTTCGATCGCTTCACACCTAAATTTGCCAAACGATATGTCAATCTGAGCGAACTGATGCTCAACGCCTTTGAATCATACAGAGAGGAGGTATCGAAAGGGACATTTCCAACAGACCAGCATAGTTTTCACATCGACGAGAAAGAGTTGAGTAAAATTAAATGAAAAGATCCGAATTTTTTAAACTTGAAATCGGATGAGGTTTGATATAATCTTCTTTCATAAGGAGGTGGTTGTATGCCGATTTCAGCCTATGTCTTTATTGAGTGTACGGCAGGGGCGGCCAGGGATGTGGCGAAGGAGGCCTCAAAGATACAGGGAGTGAAGCGAGCGAATGCAACGACAGGTCCTTATGATGTAATCGTCCTGGTAGAGGCCCCGGACATCAATATCCTTGGCGATTTCATCGTCACCAAACTCCAGGGACTTTCTGGCGTTCTCAGAACCCAGACCAACGTGATTGTGGATTAACACGCATTATTGGATCAACCCTAAAGGGTTGAGTTACAGAAGGATGTAAGGACTGTAACTCAAGGCTTCAGCCTTGATTATTGAAAGAGAAAGGAGGGGAGATCATGGGAAGTGTGGTCAAGAAACGCCGAAAGAAGATGCGAAAGCACAAACATAAAAAGCAATTAGACCGGGATCGTCATAAGAAAAAGAAATAATTGTTTTCATGCGAAGATATACCATTCATATTGTTCTTTTCATTTTGACAGTGGCCTCTACGTGGATCGTTGGAGGCCCTGCCTATTCTTTTGCGATTATCCTCATCCTCCTTGGACACGAAATGGGTCATTATTTAATGTCGCGGAGGTATGGGATAAGGGCGACTTTGCCCTATTTTTTGCCCTTTCCCCTTCCCCCTTTCGGGACTCTGGGTGCAGTCATTCGCATGGAAAGCACCGTCTCTTCTCGAAAGGCCCTTTTCGATACCGGTGTGGCAGGACCTTTTACCAGTCTTCTTCTCAGCATCCCTGCGATTGTAATTGGTTTAAAATTTTCCACGGTGGTTCCTGTCTCACACATTAAAGAGGGGGTGCTCCGCCTGGCAGATCCTCTCCTCTTCTCCTTCATCCAGCGCTTGGTCTTGGGGGAGGTTTCAGAAAATTATGAGATTTTTCTCCACCCCATTGGATTTGCTGGATGGGTTGGTCTTTTTGTCACTTCACTCAATCTCCTTCCCATCGGACAGCTCGATGGAGGCCACGTTGCCTATGGTCTTTTTGGAAGAAGGAGTCGGGCCATTTATCTAATCGCTATTGCTGTGATGGCTTTCATCACTGTATTTTACAATCCAGGATGGCTTTTTCTTCTCATCCTCATCATCCTCTTTGGCTTCCGGCACCCACCCCCATTAGATGATCAAACACCACTTGATGGTAAGAGAAAGTTTATCGGAGGAATAATTTTTCTCGCCTTTTTCCTCTCCTTCACCCCCGCTCCATTCCCCGAATATGTTGAGGAGATTAAACAACTCTTTCATTGGTTTTAGTCGCATAGGGCATGGAGCATAGCGCATAGTGTACTATTTTTTCTATGCTCTTTGCCCTATGCGCCATGCGATTTATCTACTTTGATGGCGCCACTTCAGAATTTCTTTGAGTGAAAGAGTATTGAGGACATCTTTGGCTTCGAGCCATCCCCTTCTTGCCACAGCCACTCCCAGACTGATCATCCACATTTGGTCTAAATGATGGGCATCGGTTCCTATCCCAACTTGTATTCCCATTTCTTTTGCTTTTCGGCAATGGATGTCGTCTAAATCGAGGCGCTCGAAGTAGGCATTGATCTCCAATGCTTTTCCATATTTCTTCGCAGTCTCCATCAACTCTTCAATCTCAACTTCATAAGGGTCTCTTGCTCCTAATAGTCTGCCGGAGGGATGGGCGAGGATATGGATGCAAGGATTTTCTAAAGCTCGAATGATCCTTTTCGTCATCTTTCCCTTATCCTGTTTGAATCCACTGTGGATGGCTGCTACGACGAAATCGAGCTTCTCTAACATCTTGTCGGGAAAGTCTAATTTTCCATCGGCAAGGATATCAACTTCTGTTCCTTTTAGAATTTGAAAGCCTTTCAGTTTTTCATTCAGGCGATCAATCTCCTCAATCTGTTTCACCAACCTCGATTCATCCAGCCCATGGGCGATCTTGAGGAACTTCGAGTGATCACAGATTGCTACATATTGATAACCCCTATCCTGAGCAACTCTGGCGATCTCTTCGATCGAAGAGGCGCCATCGCTCCATTTGGAGTGGACATGAAGGTCTCCCTTGATTTCGGATTCTTGAACCAATTTGGGGAGGCGTCCTTTCTGCGAAGCTTCAATCTCTCCACGGTCTTCACGAAGTTCTGGGTCGATCCAATCCATCCCCAGAACACGATAAACATCCTTCTCTTCTTTTCCCGCGATTTTTTTCTTTCCTTTGAATACCCCGTATTCATTGATCTTGATCCCCTTGGCCTTGGCGATCCCTCTGAGATGGATGTTGTGCCCCTTCGATCCGGTGAAATATTGAAGAGCCGCTCCATACGAATCTTCTTCCACCACACGAAGATCAACCTGTGTTCCCCCTTCCACAATGATAGAGGCCTTGGTCTCTCCAGAGGCTAAGACCTCTTTGACCTCTGGAAGATGGGTGAATGCCTGAACGATCTTCTCCTGATCCGGACCGGTGGCTAAAATGTCGATGTCTCCGATATTCTCCTTCATCCTTCGAAGAGAGCCTGCCCATTCAATCTTTTTTGATCCTGTCTTGTGCCTCAAGGTCTCTACAATTTGCTTAGCCACAGGAAAAGCCAAACCCAAATTCATTCTGCCTTTGCTCTGTTTAAGAAGTTGGATTCCCCGTTTGATGTTTTCGATCTTCTTTTCACCCATTCCAAAAAGGCCCATCAAAGAACCATCCTCCAATGCCTTTTCCAATTGGGAGAGGCTACCGATCCCTTTCTCCTTATGAAGCATTGAAAGGGTCTTAGGCCCCACCCCTGGGATATCCATGATAGCGATCAACTCATCCGATACCCCTTTTCTGACCTCCTCAAATTTTGAGATCTTCCCTGTCTTAAGATATTCAACAATCTTCTGAGCCATGCCTTCGCCAATCCCCGAGATGTTCTTCAGTTCTCCCTGCTCAGCAATCTCTTCAATGTCTTGCGTGAGATCTCCGATGACCCTTGAAGCCTTTCGGTAGGCGCTGATCTTAAAAGGATTCTCGCCTTTAAATTCCAGAATGTCTGCCATCTTTTCAAATAGATCAGCCAATTCTTTGTTTTTCATTTTAATACTCCCTCGTATAATCCCCCCTTACCCCCCTTTAGCCGCCGGCCCAAGAGGGCCTCTGGCCCGGAGGGAAAGGGGGGATTTGAATTCTGGTTTCCATGCATCATATCTCCGTATCGGAGATAGTGTTTGAGGCAGATCTGAAAATTTTCCACGACATCCTTTTTGCTGTTGACGATAAAGATGTGATTATGGACATGGAAGAGTTCCTCGATCAGCCTTTCCACAGGATGGAGAGTCTTCGATTCCCTTCCATGCCTTCTCCCCAATTCCTCCTCAAACATCACGACCAGTTTGTCTTTCATCCTTAGCTGCGTATCGTTAAAAAGGATAGCGACATCTGGCAGGATATCATCCATCCTGGAGAAGAAGGTTGATATCTCGTTCTGTTCAACTCCTTTTGGCGGTGAGGATTTCACCTCCACATAGATCAGTCTTTGGTTCCAGGAAGCAATGACGTCGTAGTCGCCGCCAGAAGGAGTGTTCTTCACACTGACTCCGTAGATCGAAGGGGAGGCAAATTCCCTTTTAAACATCTCTGCGATAAACCATTCTAAGGTGGGTCCGAAACTGTATAGAGGTGAGACCCGGGTCCGATATTTTCCCTTTCCATTTTTTATGATCGCCCCCATTTCACAGAGCAGGTTGCAATATCCCTGAACTACTTTGGAAGAACAGTAATGGGTCAGATCCTGGATGCGAAACCGATCCTGGAATTTGATCATATCTCTCAGAACGAGACGGAAAGAGTATTTCTTCATCATCTCGTAAAATCGAGTTTTATAAAAAGGGGAAAAATCCGGAGGGAAGAAGAGACATTCTGTGGGATTTTTTCGAAAGACCTTTATCCCCCTCATCCTGAGCATCTTCTCCACAGAAGAAGGGTCTTCTGTCGAAGCGGCCTTGATGGATTCAATCTCTTTGGTGAGGGAACGGACTTTCTTTTTGAGAGATTGGATCTCTCGGAGAGCTTCCTGCAATTTCACTTAAAACCCCCGATAGAGCTGAAAGCATTTAGCCCACTGAATTGCTTCCATATATTCCTTATGGGTGATACGACGATTGATCTCAGGATATTCATGAGCCTGGTATTCAGGTCGATATTGATCCATGATGTTGACATAGGAATGAACAGAGATCTCCTCAGCGATGAACTTGAGAACGGCTTCCGAAGAAGCCACTTCATTAGGCATCACCAAATGTCTGATCAAGAGTCCTCTCTCAGCAATCCCCTTAGAATTGGTAGTCAGATCTCCGACCTGGCGGTGCATCTCTTTGAGAACCTTCTTGATCACCTCGGGATAATCCGGAGCATTTGAGAATCGCTTTGAATGCTTCTCGTCCAGATACTTTGCATCGGGCATGTAGATATCAACCACCCCTTCCAGGAGTCGAATCACCTCCATCGACTCATATCCGGAGCAGTTATAGACAATGGGAAGCCGAAGGCCCTTCTCAATCGCTTCGGGAAGAGAGGCTACAATCTGAGGGGCATAGTGGGTAGGGGTGACGAAGTTGATGTTGTGGCAACCCATCCTCTGGAGTCTCACCATGACCTGTGCCATGTCAGAAGAGGTAATTGGCTCACCATTTCCAAGATGGCTGATGTCGTAATTTTGGCAGAAAATGCACCGAAGGTTGCAATAGGTTAGGAAGATGGTCCCTGAACCGTGATATCCAACCAGAGGGGGTTCCTCGCCAAAATGGGGAAAGGCACTCGAGACTATGAGGTCTGACCCAGCCTGGCAGACTCCAACCTCTCCATTCAGGCGATTAACCCCACACTCCCTCGGGCAAAGTCGACACTTCTTGAGGAACTCCTTCAGAAGCTGAATCCTCTGGCTTAGCTCTCCTTTTTCATGGAGACTGATATAGGAAGGGAT
>PEUO01000165.1:10094-16776 GCA_002780715.1 Deltaproteobacteria bacterium CG03_land_8_20_14_0_80_45_14 | reverse complement strand
TGTCTGTAAGCATCTTTTTTCCGCCACAAGGATCCATATGGATATCAGGTGACTCTTTAGGATGGTGAGGAAGCAAACAGGCCATCCTCCCATCATGGAATCAAAGAGACTCTCCCCACAGCTCAAACCTCCAGCAATTCTCGGTGAAATTACAGCGAGATTCTTCAGTCGCTAGGACTCCTTCAGAATGACATTACGAAGGTCCCCAGTTGTCATTCTGAGCGAAGCCCTGAACCTAGTATGGTACAGGGCGAAGCGAAGAATCTTAATAGTTTGCGAACTCACCGAGAATTGCTGTCAAACCTCTTGTGTTTTTGATAGGGATTGATTAATATTAGAAGTTAGAGGAGAGAAAATTTATGTTGAGAATATTGAGGGAACATGCATCTTCATGGATGCTCAAGGCTATCCTGATATTGGTGGCACTTTCTTTCGTCTTGTTTTTCGGAGGTTATGCCTACTTCAAAGACAAAAAAGTAACTTATGCGGCTAAAGTGAATGAAGTGACCATCGAATGGAGGGAGTATAACGATGCCTTCCAAAACGCAATCAAACAGTATCGAGAAGCATTGGGCCCATCCTATTCTGAGAAGATGATCGAAGAGCTCGGTCTAAAAGACAAAATCTTAGATAACCTCATTGCCAAGGTCCTCATCCTTCAAGAGGCAAAAAGATTGGGGCTTTCCATCCCTGATGGAGAACTGAGGGGAGCCATTGAATCCGTCCCGGCTTTTCAGGTGAATGGCCAGTTTGACAAAAGGAGCTACGAAAGGTTTCTTCGTTTAAGTCGATTGACCCCGGAAGAGTTTGAACAGAGCCAACGGGAAAGTCTTCTGCTTTCAAAGGCAGTTAGTCTGATTAAAATGAACAGTGGAAAGGTTTCAGATGAAGAAGCGTTGGAAACCTATCTATTTGAGAACGAACGAATCGATCTCACCTTCCTCAAGATTATTCCTGACTCTTTTAAAGGTCAGGTCAATGCAAATGAGATTGAGATAAAGGACGCCTACCAGAAACATCAAGAAGAATTCAGAATTCCCGCTTTTGTTCAGATTCAATATCTCCTCTTCCGACCTTCTGATTTTGAGATCAAAGTCCAGGTTTCCTCAGATGAAATCAAACGATATTATGATTCAAGAAAAGATACTTTTAAGATACCCAAACAGGTGAGGGTGAAAGACATCCTGATCAAAGTTGGCGCAGAAGACTCATCCAACAAAATTGAAGAGAAGAAAAAGAAGGCTGAAGAGATTTTGGAGAAAGCGAAAAAGACGAAGGATTTTGGCTCCTTAGCAAAACAGTATTCTGAATCAGATATGGCCTCGAAGGGCGGCGACCTCGGATGGATTCAAAAAGGGACAATGGGTGAACAAATTGAATCCATTCTCTTTTCGATGAAGGCAGGTGAGGTAAGCGGAGTGTTAGCAGCAAGAGATGGGTTTCATATTTTAAAAATAGAGGAGGTGAAGGAGGAGAAACAAAAATCCTTCGAGGAGGTGAAGGACCAGATTTTTCAGGTTTTAAAGAAAGAAAAGGGAAAAACAGAAGCTTCCCGAAAAGCGGACGACGCTTTCTACTCCCTTTTCCGTAGCCGCGATTTAGAAGGATATTCAAGAGAAAAGGATGTTCCAATTAAAACCACGGGCCTTTTTAAGGAGGGCGATGAGATCCCGGATATTGGCAAGAATCCTCTCTTCTATTCCAGCGCCCTTTCTTTAAAGCTGGGAGAAATCTCTCCTGTTGTTAACATCCCGCCCAATTTCTATATCTTGAAGTTAGTGAACAAGAAGGACTCCCGGGTCCCCCCTCTAAATGAGGTGAAAGACGAGGTGACTCGAAAGGTCATTGGAATGAAGGCAGAGGAAAAAGCCCGCCAGGCGGCTGAAGAACTTCTCAATCAGATTCGAACGGGCAAAAACATCAAAGAGGTTGCGAAGGAAAAGGGCTATCCCTTGGAAGAGACCGGTTTATTCACCCGGACCGCCGGGGTGGTTCCCAAAATTGGTCCTGCCGGGGAGTTTATGGGAATACTCGCCTCGCTGACAGAAAAAAATCCTGTTGCCAAAGAAGTCATTCGGACAAAGGACGGGTATTTTGTGGTAAGGTTAACTGGCTATGAGCCTGCGGATCAGAGTAAATTCCAATCGGTGAAGAAAAACCTTGAAAAACGATTGAGCTATCAGAAACAGGAAGAGGCCTTTCAGAATTGGCTTGAGCAATTAAAGGCCAAAGCCAAAATTGAGATCAACAAAGATTTAATAAAGGGTTAAGGAGCCAGGACTTTTAGTGCAGGGCTTCGTTCCAGCCTCCTCCTTTTTAATTCAAATTATCTATCTGTAAGCTGAACCTCTTTAACCATTCACGCCTTCGTTTGTAGTCAGGAATAATCGATTGGACCTTCTGCCAGAATTGAGTTGAATGGTGTGGATAAATGAGATGACAAAGTTCATGAACGATCACATAATCCATTACAGAAATGGGCGCCATAATGATTTTCCAATTAAGCCGGATAACTCCAGTCCGTGAGCAACTTCCCCATCGTTTTTCCTGATTTTTAACCTCAATATTTGCTGGCCATTTTCCGATTTGTTGCGCAAAACGATTCACTCTTCCCCCAATTTTCTCCTTTGCATGTTCCAAGTACCATTTGATTAGGTTTCTTTTAACGGCCACCCTATCTCCTTTCCCACCGCTATTCCCATTCACTTCAACTAAAAATCTTCCATTAACTAATCTACAATTGATCTCCGTATCTGAGGATGCCTTGATCACCTTTAAACGATAATGCCTACCCAGATAAGGAAAGGACTCCCCGCTTACGAATTCTTTAACTGGATTCGAATCTCTATTGTTCTTTATCTGTTCCTGTTTCTGGATGATCCACCCCACCTTCTTCCGAACAATCATCCGAATCTTCTCATCATCTATATGCCATGGAGAAAAAACAGTAACAGTTGCCATGGGATTAACCTGAATGGCCACTGTCTTTTTCCGCTTTCCCTTTTTAATCTCGAAATTGATTTTTCTGTTCCCGAATTCGATGACATCCATTCCTAATCATCCTTGAAATGAATTCTTGCCAGATTCAAAATCTCTCTGGCAAGGGACTCAAGACTTTCCTCCTGAAACCCCTTTGCTCTCAAAAGCCTCTTGACCTCTCTCCTCATTTCTCTTTGAATATCCTCTTTCTCCGTCCAGTCAATCACTCTTCTTTCTTTTATCGACTCAATGATCCTTTTTGTAAACGCCACATGGTCTTCCTCCAAATCTGAAAATATGGATTTTCTAAATGGCAAAAGAAGGCCGAAGAGAGAGAACTCTTTTGCGCCCTCTAATCCAAGAGAATTGGCATAAGCCTCCCGCTTTTTCTCCTCTCTCCCGAGCTCCATCAGGTTTAGCAGCAACCGCGCCTCATCCTTTCTGTCTTTTTTATTCTCTTCAATGATCTCTTCCAATCTCTCCTTGAGAGAACCATAGAAAGCGGGGTCTGTGGCAATTTTTTCGTTGATGGTCTGCCTAATCGCATATTCCACATGACTGGCCTTAGCCTTCGAACCTCCTTTTATCTCCAACTTTTCCCGAAAATCCGGGGCTGTGATGCTGATGGGTTCAAGAATGCTCTCAATTCCTGTTTCCTTGATATGAGCGTGAATTAAGTCTTCCACTTTCTTACTGCAATCCTCAAGGCTCAAACGATCGTCCCGGTAAAGATTCATTGCTCCTTCCCTGATAGAACCTAAGAATTTGAAATCTTTCAGGTATGGATCAACGACCGGGTCTGGCATCAAGATATCCATGCTTCTTGCCATGCTTCTGAAGGCAACATCAAAATCAGCCCGCACATCCTCTGGTTTAAGAATCTCCATACATTTTTGAAGAATATCTTCAGGTCTTCCCCTGGCGACGTCTATCTTATCGAAAAAACTGAGCGTCTTTTTATGCCAGAAATCGAGATTTGCAAGTTCTTTCTTGATATCATCAACCCCAAAGATCCCTTCAAGGTCCTCTTTCTCAAATATGGCCAGAGCTTCAGCCAATTCCCGGCCAACTCCAACGTAATCCACTACCAGGCCAAATTCCTTCCTTGGATACGTCCGATTCGTCCGGGCAATGGCTTGAAGCAACGTGTGTTCCTTGAGTCTCTGATCCAGGTACATCACCTGTTCAATCGGCGCATCAAAACCTGTTAAAAGTTTATCGCAGACAATGAGAAACTCTAATGGATTGTTGGGGTCATTAAAAGCTTCTTTGATCGCTTTCTCCTCTTCCCTGGTCCGCCTGTATTTCTCTTTCCATTCTTTGGAGTCCTTGTTGTTAACAGTTATGACAACTTCGGATCGTTCTGGACCGATCAGTCTATCGAGTATTTCTTTATATTTAATTGCCCTGATTCTGTCCGATGCTACGATCTGGGCTTTAAATCCATTGGGTCGAATCTTTGTGTTGAAATGCTCCACCATATCATGGGCAATCCGCTCAATCCTCCGATCTGCTTTTGAGAGCGTCTCAATCGTTGCGTATTTCTTTTTTAACAGGGCTTTTTCTTCCTCTGTCTTATCATAGAAGAGGTCCTCAAAGAGCTGATCGAGACTTTTCCCGACCACCTGCAATTGTGCTAATCTGCTTGCATATTTGACCGGTACAATCTCATTATATCATCTTCTGCTCTGCGAATCGAATAGGCATCAAGATACCGCTCTCCAGGAGGGCTAAAATGACGGTAAGTATTCCTGTCTCTCTTATCAAGAGGAGTTCCGGTAAAAGCAAAAAAAGAGGCATTTGGAAGCGCCCGGCGCATATTCAGGGCAAAGAAACCGTATTGGGTTCGATGGGCTTCATCCGTCAAAACGATAATATTCTCAGCCTCTGAAAGTGGTTTGTCGAGTGGCCTTCTGAATAGATGGACTGTTGCCAGTACGGTATTACCAACTCTGTGACTTAAAAGCTCATAAAGCTTCCTATGGGTGCCTCGTGTTTCCCTGATCTGTATCGGATTTGGGAAGTTGCAGTTGCGAAAGGTTCCACTGATCTGGTCATCAAGGTCAATTCGGTCGGTGACGACCAGGATGATGGGGTTTTTTAACCTCTTTTCTTCTCGCCTGAGCTTGACGGCAGTAAAAAGCATGGTAAGGGATTTGCCCGATCCTTGCCAGTGCCAGATGATCCCTCTCTTTTCATCCTCGCTTGTAACTCTCTTAAGAATTTTATTGACGGCAGTAAATTGCTGATAACGGCAGACTTTCTTGACAATCCTGCGCTGCTTCTGCTCAAGCTCGTAGACAATAAAATTTTGGATAATATCCAGGAGATTCTTCTTATTGAGAATGCCTGCAATGAGTACTTCCTGTGGTGTTGGGTTATTTGACAGATCCTCTTTCTTGATCAACCCAAGCTCTAACATCTCCTTCACTGAAGGATGCTCAGTCATATTGGGAAACTTCTTATTTCCTGTATCTTTCCATTCGTGAAAAAATTCCTTGTCGGATAAGATTGTTCCGTATCTGGCGCCGAAGAGATTTAATCCAATCAGAATTTGGTTTGTATGGAAAAGATGGGGGATTTCGTCCTGGTACCTTATCAGTTGTCCAATGGCAGTTAGAAGCCCCGTCTGCTTTGCCACAGGACTCTTACATTCAATCACAACCAGAGGAATCCCATTGATGAAAATAACAATATCGGGGCAATCTGTCTGTTTAGGACCCTTTACCCAGAATTGGTTAACGACGAGAAATTCGTTCTTCTCAGGATCATCAAAGTCAATGAATCGAACCGTCAGTTTCTGTCTTCTTGCCCCAATATCCTGATCTATGGAAACTCCTGAAATTAAATCTTGATGGAATATTCTATTTGCTTCCATCAAGCCTTCGGCCTGAATGTGGGTGACTCTCCTTACGGCTTTGTTAATGCTTTCTTCGGTTAACTGCGGATTGATTTCGGCAAGCTTCTTCTTGAGGCGGGAAATCAGAACCACATCTCTTCGAGATGTCCGTTCGCAGTCTTCCTTCAATTCGGGGTCCAGTTGATCGCCATGAACATAGTCATATCCAAGACGCTTCAACTGCTCGATGGCTGGTTGCTCAGAAAGGGTATCTTCATTAAATTTGGGGTTCATTTCTTCCAATTTTGGGGATTCTCTTCATCTCCATCCCATTTTGAAGGATTATCAATAATATATTGCCTTATCCGATTTAGATCATCTTCATCTCGAATGACATGTTCATAATAATTCCGTTGCCAGATGGGTGTGAGAGGTGTTTTCCCTAATGAATTAATGCGTTTTGTCACAATTGATTTAAATTGACCCATGATTGCCCCGATTGAACCTGCCACGGGACCACACGGACGACCCGTACCCGTGCGGGCGACCCGGTGGGTCGCCCTATATTTTTGGGCAACCCGCCGGGTTGCCCCTACGGGGTTAATCATTATGATACCATGCATATGGTTCGGCATGACCATAAATTCATCCATTGTAATTTCGGGCCGAATTTGTTCGGTTCGTAACCATTCTTCCTTAACAATTTCACCGAACTGATTCAATTGAACATTGCCATCAGCAATATCACCTAAAATACATTCCCGTCTATGGGTACACAATGTTACAAAATACCCGCCTGGTTGTGAATAATCGTATTCCCTTAACCGAATTGAACCACGGTGACAGACATTGGGATCGTATTTC
>PEUO01000165.1:0-10044 GCA_002780715.1 Deltaproteobacteria bacterium CG03_land_8_20_14_0_80_45_14 | reverse complement strand
GGGCGACCCGATGGGTCGCCCTGTATTTTGGGCAACCCACCGGGTTGCCCCTACGAAACCCGAATTTTACCTGTCAACAATACCTGCATCAACCCTTTTTTCAACGTTTCTAATTGCTCTTTATGGATTGATTCTTTTTCAATTTGGTGATCAATTGAAGACAAGATTTGAACAATCCTTTTTTGTTCTAAAGGGGAAGGAATGGGCAAAATAGTTCTTTTCACAATATCCGTGTTTAAATTTCCTTGTGTGCCAATCTGTCCTTTGCAGGCAAATTTATTTTCTATTTTTTGTAGAAAATAGAAAAGAAATTCTGAATTAATATGCTCTGATAATTCAGAAAATAAGACGAATCCGTCATGGATGCATGCTTCCATATCCAAAAGAACCGGCTTGCCAATGGTTGCACAAATACTCATAATAAGATTACCTTGGTTGACCTTAACACTTCTTGAAACTCCTTTTTCTGAAAGATATTGTGACGTTTTCTTAAGGTATTTGTATGTGGATGTAACATCTGAAATTCTTATCCACCCCCTACCGGTTTCTGAAAAAAAAGACGGATCACCTATTGGTCTAGGAGATGCACCCCTCTTAATTTTACATATTTGATGGATAGAAGTTACCTCCCATTCCTCTGGTATTTCTCCAATTTCTGTCTTCTTGAACTTCTTATGGCCGATGCCGCAGGTGAGAAGTTTTTGCATCAGGCCTTTCTTAACTTCTTTGGTCTTCTCAATAATCTGATCTGTCTTCTCAATCGCCTCATCCAGCGTTGTTAAAATCTCTGCGATCTTTTTTTGTTCTGTCACCGCTGGTAAAAAAATAAAGAGGTCTGAAAGTTCTTTACTATTAATTGCTTCAAATGTACTCCCTTGGGAAATCTTCTGAAGATATTTCCTACGCAAAAATAATAAATGATATAAGAATTGAGAATGAATGGATTTTGCAGTTATCGCAGCAAGTCCCCTTCCAATACAACACTTATGGGGTGCAATATTAATCTCTCCAACAGGAGCACGAACGCTTATCAAAATATCACCCTCATCAGCTATTTTCTTCGGTTTCTCACACCATTTTTTAGGACTTGGATATTTTGAACCAAATTCAGCATTTCCCTGATAAAAAGGAAGGCCCTCCTCCTTCTCATTACAGTCTTCAGATGGGGGAGACTGCCCCATGTTAATTTCTGAAACATCCCTTAAAGATATTACTTCCCAATCCACTGGGATTTTACCAATGGGTGTGTTTTTATATTTAATGCCAGTTTTTAAATCTTTAACGTGTCCCATTGTTTATCCATTGTAGGGGCGATCCGGTGGATCGCCCTGTGTCCACCCCCACCCGCACCCTCCCCCATCAAAGGGGGAGGGTGTCAATATTTAGGCGACCCTGCGGGTCGCCCCTACGGGCCAAATAATTTGATGATAAACGTTTCAAATGCCTTCTCATATTCTTGTGGTTTAATATTCTTTCCTGGAATTGGAGGAATATCCAAACCGCTTTTTAAGAATTCATTGCCAACTGTTTCCATAGAATCACGAAGCTTTGAACTCCTCATATAATCACTTATTCCCTCTTCCCTCATTTCATTTAGGGCGTTCCATACATTGGAAAGCGCTGAAAAGAGGGAAATCCAATCAAGCCAGATCGGTTTCTTAAATTCTGTTATGCTTCCTCTCGATAAAAACTCCCACCATCTCTCATGGGAAAGCCAGTACTCGATCTTCCTTTTGCCTCTCGTTCGGGTCAACACGAGACCTGACCGTGAAAGGTCAATTAAGGTATCCTGTGTTCCCCGGACAGAGAGACCGATTGCTCTTGCTACCTCCGAGGGATGACCGCCTTCGTTCGTAAGAAGATAGGTGAGGCATTCTGCCCGTGAGCCCACTCCAAAAAGAGCCCTCAACAGGAACCGAATCGTGCTTTGCGAAGTGATCGGAACCTCCCTTGTCAATCGGCGGATTTTTACTTCAGGCCGATTAAACCCGCAAGACATAAAGAATGAATCCGGCTCAGGCGAAGGGGGATAGCGTTTTCCATCTTTACTGAAAAAGAGGGATTCAGGGCTATCGGGACTTTCTTGCATTTTAAGTTTGCAAGAGTTGGCAATATTTCGCCATTTTCTTTCATCACTCTCCTGCACAAGAAATTTTGCAACTGCTCCCGTTAATTTTATGATTGTATCATCTTTTCCTCTAAGAATCCCTCGAAGCCGCTGGAGATCAATCCAGGTTCCGTTGACAACCAACCAGTCCAACACTTCATCGAACAGTCTCGGTTCATAACGGCCCATTTCAAGTGTAAAAAGAAGCATAGGTTCAGGATCAATCACCCACGGGTCTTCGGTTCTCGCCTCACCCAAAACACCAAGTGCAGACCACTGACGCCAGAGGAAGTTAAGAATATTTTCGAGAAATAAATATCTAAAGTCTTTCTGCAACATCATTAAATCCCATATGATTTAAAAGAATCTTGAGACTCTCCTTAAATCCTTCAGAGACATCATGGGTCATGCTCCACCGGGCCGCCTTTTCGATCTCTTCTGATGTAGGCTTCAGGGCGAGAAGGTCATCGAAATGTTTTCCAGCCCCCTGATCCACTGATGCATAAAGCTTAAAATGAATTTGATCATATCGACCCAAAAAATGGATTGTAAGGTTTCGGCCAAACTTTCTGGTTTGCACTCTCTCCATGATTCCTTCTGGAAGACCTAAATCAACCGCTGAAGCAGGCCCTGGATTTAGCCAATTTTCAGGTAAATTGAAATCTCGTGCCACTTTCTGAGCAGCCATCACCAATTCAGGAGTTAAGGAAGCTGCTTTGATTAAAAAAGTTTCTCCCTTATCATTCCTCTCTATATAGGCGAGGATATCTATATCCTTGGTGGCACGTCGAACAAGACCCAAAACATTTAAGGCCGATCCACCGCATACAAGAAGCTCAACGGGCTTATCCAACAAACTTTCCAACTGTTCCCCTAAAGCGCTCAATACGAGTTCAACGTCTTTTTGATTTCGGAACATATTTGCAGTTGATTAAGTCGTGATCGTGAAAAATAGAAACAATGTCATGCTGAATATATTTCAGCATCTCAGATCCTGAAACAAGTTCAGGATGACACATGTATTTTTACCCCAAGATTTTAGATTCGATACCCTAACTCCTTCAAAAATTCTTTCATCTTCTTTTCAATGGCAGATCGTTCCCCTTTTAATTCATTCAGTTCGTTCAGGACCTTTTGCACATCAATAGGCTTTTCTTCTTCAGCCACATCGATATAGCGAGTAATATTTAGGTTGCAATCGTTCGCTCGTATCTCATCAAGGGATATGGGACGGCAATATTTATCAATAGATCTATACTCTCTATAAGCGTTAACAATCTTTTCGATATCCTCCTTTCGAAGTTTATTCTGGTTCTTTCCTTCTAAGAAGTCGTTGGCTCCGTAAAGAAAGAAAACCTTTCCTTTTTGTTCCTTATGTTTATCTTTATTTATAATGAATAGGCAGGCAGGGATCCCTGTCCCAAAAAAGAGATTAGAGGGGAGCCCAATCACTGCCTCAAGCAAATCCTCTTCTAAAATCCCCCTCCGAATTTTTCCCTCAGCGCCTCCGCGAAATAAAACTCCATGAGGAAGCACAACACCAGCCCGTCCTCGGGTATTCAACGTTGCAATCATGTGCTGGACAAAAGCATAATCTCCATAACCTTTCGGGGGAATACCAAACCTGAAGCGCCGATAAGAATCATTCTGGGCTTCTTCATAACCCCAGTTCTTAAGAGAAAATGGAGGATTGGCAATCACAATGTCAAATTCCATGAGCTTCCCATTTTCGGTGAGAATTTTTGGTGATCTCAGAGTATCCCCTTTCTCCAACCTGGCATCCTTCAATCCATGGAGCAACATGTTCATTTTACAGATGGCCCAAGTACTGATATTTCTCTCCTGCCCAAAAAGGGAGATGTTCTTGGGATTTTGGCCTTTACCCCTGAGATGATAAACCGATTGTACAAGCATGCCCCCTGATCCGCAGGCCGGATCACAGACACGCATCCTCTCCTGAGGATCTAATATCTCAACTAAAAGAGTGACCACTTCTTTCGGGGTATAGAATTCTCCTCCTTTTTTCCCTGCATCATCAGCAAACTGACCAATCAAATACTCATAGGCCCGGCCAAGGATATCTGGCTCACTTAAATCTTCATTCCGCAGATGGATCTTTGAAAAGTGAGCTATTAACTTCGAAAGCACGACATCTGGCAGTCTATCCTTATCGTTAAAGTCTGTGGCTGTAAGCACCCCTTCCAATGTTGAGGTATTCGATTCCTCCAAGGCATCATTGGCTTTATTGAGAATTTCACCAAGATTTTGAGTGTGTGTTTTGATGTAATCCCATCTTGCTATATCGGGAACAAAAAATTCATGTTCGTCAGGATCGTTCCAGGCAACTTTTTTATTACCTGTCCCCTTCTCAATTCTTTCAGCCTCCTCTTCAAAAACATCAGAGAGACGTTTTAAGAACAACATGCCGAAGATGTAATTTTTATAGTCCGCTGCGTCGATGCTTCCTCTGAGAATATTTGCCGATTCCCATAGGTGCGATTTCAGAATTTCCAGATTTACATTTGTCATAAACATCACCTTTAGATAGAGGTTTTTAAAACAGAGGATTAATAATACAAATTTTGATAATTGTCAAGAATTATCTTAATTATAGTTTAACATCAATTATATTGATTATAAACTCAAATTAACAATTTATTTTTAAATGAAATATACCCCGATTGGCTTATGATGAGATGATCTAAAGGCGTGAGATTCACTACCCGGCAGGCATCGATTAATTTTCGATTTAGGGAAAGATCATCTTTGCTTGGTTTTAAATCACCAGAAGGATGATTATGGACGAAGATGAGTCCCGAGGCGTTCAACTCAAAAGCCCTTTTTATGATCTCTCTTGGATAGACTGCTGATTGATCAATCGTGCCCTTGAACAAATCCTCAACGGCGATGACGACATTGGCGCTATTCAGATAAACAACCTTGAAAACTTCTTCCTTTAGATTTGCCATAGACATGGAGAGATATTCAATCAGATCTTCTGGCCCATGAATAGTAGTTTTGCCTAATATTTGCTCTTTTAGTTGCCGCTTGGCAATCTCTGTCGCCGCAAGCAATTGAGAAACCTTTGCAGGTCCCAATCCTTTTATTTTTTCCAACTCTTTCTTATTAGCATTAAGCAATCCCCTGAGACCCCCAAAATGATGAAGAAGTTCTCGTCCAAAAGAAACAGCATCCTTCCCTTTTATCCCAATGCGGAGAAGTATTGCCACCAGTCCCGCATCAGAGACAAACTCAGGCCCTTTTTCCAGCAAAAGTTCACGGGGACGTTCTGACTTAGGCCAATTCTTTATCCCCTTATCCTTTTTTTCATTTGGTTGTTTCATTGCTTATGCCTCTACATAAAGGCAGGCCAAGATTTGGAAAATCTTAAACTTGGTGAGAGTTTACTAAATTGGAGGAAAGAAATCAATTGGGAAACACTCCGTTCCAGAGTTTGACAGAATGCTACCCGACTCATCCTAAATAGGGAAAGGAAAGGTCAGGGGTGACAAGACCGAATAGGATTAATGTTTCTTGCGGGTGGGAAGGGAAAGTTGTTTTCCTGATTCTGAATAGGGGAGCCCGAAATGCTGGTAGGCCAATTCGGTGGCTTTTCTCCCATTTTGCATCCTTGCGACAAAGCCGATCTTCAGAAGAAAGGGCTCAATCATATCGACCAGCGTATCCGATTCTTCCTGCAAGGTCGCTGCAATCGCCTCAAGACCCACCGGCCCTCCTCTGTAATACCGGATGATGGTCTCGAGAAATCTTCGGTCAAGACTTGTCAAACCGATTTCATCCACTCCTTCCAAACGCAGTCCTTCATCGGCGATGGCTTTGTCTATCTTCCCTTGCCCACGGATCTCAGCAAAATCCCTCACCCTTTTGAGAAGCCGGTTGGAAATTCTTGGTGTGCCTCTCGACCGCTTGGCGATTTCCTCCGTTCCCCCTTCATCAATGGGAACTCTTAAGAGAGCGGCAGAACGCCTGACCACCTGGCAGAGTTCTTCGACAGAATAGAAATCAAGGTTCCTCAATATTCCAAAGCGTTCCCGAAGTGGCGCCGAAAGGAGCCCGGCCCGTGTGGTGGCGCCCACAAAGGTGAACCGTTCCAACCGATACCGATGGCTTCTCGCATGAGCCCCTTTATCAAAAATGAAATCAATGCAAAAATCTTCCATGGCTGGGTAGAGGAATTCTTCCACCACCTTGGGAAGTCTATGCACCTCATCGATAAACAGGACGTCCCCTCTTTCCAGATGGGTAAGGATGCTGATCAGGTCGCCTCCTTTTTCGATAGCAGGCCCGGAGGAGGTGACAATGCGAACCCCCAATTCTGTGGCGATGATATGGGCGAGAGTGGTTTTTCCCAATCCTGGAGGAGAATGAAAAAGAATATGGTCCAGAGGCTCTCCACGTTTTTTGGCTGCCTGGATGGCAATTTCCAGCGTCTCCACCACCTGTTTTTGACCGATGTATTCAGAAAGCTTACGCGGCCTCAGATCGAGGTAGTCTTCAACTTCTGGGTGGATCTCCTCAACCCTCTCTTCTGGATCAGGCTTCTTCCCCTCTTCGGATTTCTTCATCTTCTTCTCCCACTACCTTGGAAAAAAACTTTGGTTCAAGGGTTAGGGTAAAGATGCCAGTTTTGTCAATGGGTAAGGTCGACCAAACGGGCTTCGTAACCTTAACCAAAAGACCATTTTCACCGCTTAAGAAGGCGTAATCTCTTTTTGACCTCGATACACCTCATCAAACAATTCTTCTGGGGATGAAATATTGGGGTTTCGGAGCATCGCCTCTTTAACCAGTCTCTGCGCTTCGTTTAACTTGTGGCCAAGGTCCTTCACTAAAACTTCTTCCACCTGTTTTTTAAAGTCCACGACCTCCACATCAACTGGAATTTGATCCTCCCTCATTAGGGCAAATTTACCCACTTTTCCCTGAAGGGTGGCGATGATTTTGTCTGCCGTCCTTTTTCCAATTCCCTTCAAGCTCTCGAGAGTTTTCGAATTCCTTTCCTCTATCGCCTTGGCAATCTTTGGAATGGGCATCATCAAGGCCTTCACCGCAGTGGGGGGACCGATGTCTTCCACGGTAATGAATTTCTCAAAGAATTCCTTCTCCGGTTCGAAGTTGAACCCGATGAGAAGAGGCTTGGGTTGTCGTTCGGTCTGATGGTAATAAATATAAAGTCTGACGATCTCTCCATCTTCCCCTGCTTTCTTCGGACCGAAGGTCTGGCGAACAATGGCAGGAAGGAGGATCTCATAACCCACCCCACTCGCTAACACGACTATCCTATCTTCTTCCTTCTTGAGCAATTTCCCTTCGATGTATCGAATCATCTTCTTCCCTAATTCGTCATAGTGACAAGCGCTGGTGTTAGTGAAAATCACCCATCACTATCAACATCACCGTCACCATTTGAAATTTTCATTTAAAATCCCCCCCCTCGCCCCCTTTAGAAAAGGGAGGTTGGGGGATTTGAGGTCACCAATGAAAATTTTCATTTCGAGAAAGACCGGTTAAGGCCAAAGCCAGGGCATCCCCTGCATGGCTCGATTTCAGGGGATTCTCGATCCTGAGAATTTGGCGAATCGCCTTCTTCATTTGTTCCTTATCGGCCCGACCGCTTCCGGTCAACGCACTTTTTACCTCCGTCGGTCTCACTTCGGCCACAGGAATGTCCATCTCCTGAGCCGCGAGGTAGATCACCCCTCTCACTTCTCCCAACAGGATGGCCGCCTTGGGAAATTGTTTCAGGACAAAGACTTCTTCTAAAACGAGAAGGTTCGGCTTCCATTTATCAAGAAGTCCTTTGAGTCCGTCATAGATGGTTTTTAAACGAAGGGGAATAGGACAATTTGCTTCGGTTCGAATGGTTCCCCAATCACAGGCTTTCCCTCCCCGGAGAAGAGCCTCTACCACCCCAAAGCCCGTCATCGCTAAGCCTGGATCGATTCCGATCGCCTTCACCATAAGACCCCTTCACCCCTTCAATTTCTCCCCCGGCCTTCGGTTGAGTACTTTGCCTTCGGTCTGAGGTCGGCTCGAAGGCTCAGGGTTAATCCTGAGCGCAGTCGAAGGGTCCAGATGTGAAAAAGCCACCCAATCACTTTCCTTTAGAAGGGGGTGGTTTATCATTTCACTGAAACAGGAATGTTTATGCACTGAGCCGTTCCATTTCCTCTTCGGCAATATCGAAATTGCCGTAAACTTTCGTGACGTCATCAGAATCTTCAAGCCCTTCCATTAACTTCAGCATCTGTTCCGCCTCTTTTCCACTCAAACGAACAGTGCTTTGGGGAACCATCGTTACCTCAGAGTAGCTGTATTTGAAACCGGCTTCCTCAACAGCCTTTTTCACTTCTTCAAAACTCGCCGGATCGGTTGTCACGTCAAATTCCTTGCCCGAATCTTTCACATCAAGGGCCCCTGCATCCAATGCTACTTCAATCAGACGATCCTCATCAACCCCGCTCTTTTCGATGACGATCAACCCTTTCTTTTCAAACATCCAGGAAACGCAACCGTTCTCACCAAGGCTGCCATTGTATTTGGAGAAGACATGCCTCACATCGGCAACGGTGCGGTTTTTATTATCCGTCACCACTTCCAGCATCATGGCCACGCCGCCCGGTCCGTAACCCTCATAAGTCAGCTCTTCGTAGTTGACCCCTTCCAGTTCTCCGGTCCCTTTCTTGATGGCCCTCTCAATGTTATCCTTCGGCATGTTCTCTGCTTTAGCTGCGAGGACCGCAGTCCGAAGCCTCGGATTAGCATTGATATCCCCTCCCCCAAAGCGGGCGGCGACCATAATCTCTTTGATGATTTTAGTGAAGGCCTTCCCCCGTTTGGCATCCGCTGCGCCTTTTTTTCGCTTAATTGTACTCCACTTTGAATGTCCCGACATATCGCTTTCCTATCAAGAAATAAAATACAACCCTTTAAATTCAAAAACTATTAAACACAAAATTTCTGGAAAATAAAATATAACATTTACCAAAGAAAATCAAGGGAAATTTTAGCACGTGAAATTTCGGAAACGGCACAATTATATTATTGACAACTTCCTATATGAGTTGTACAAATATGACATGGAAATGGTCTCAGATGCAAGTGCATTTCTTGCCGTGGCCCTCAGCGAGATAGACCGTGAATGGGTAATTGAGAAAACTTTCGGATATAGTATCGTTTCACCGGAAGTCCTACCCTATGAAATTGGGAACGCATTAATTGCTATGAGAAGAAAGGGGCGCCTCAATGATCGGGAAATCCCCCGGGCCTTCAACCTCTCACAGAGAATAGCGGTCAGATTAGTCCCGGTGGCAATACATGCTGCAATAAAAATCGCTTTACAGTTCAATATATATGCCTATGATGCTTACTATTTGCAGTGTTGTATTGAAAACAGACTGCCCTTCATTAGCCTTGATGGTAACATGTGTGGAGTTGCCGAAAGTTTAGGGATAAAGGTGGTGAGGTGAATTATGAAGGTATACACTTACTCGCAAGCACGAGAGAAATTGGCAGATATTCTCGAAGAATCTAAGAAGGAGGAAGTTATCATCCGTCGTCGTAAAGGCGATACCTTTTCCATAATACCAAAACTTCCCCTCCGCCGCTCTCCCTTTGATGTCGTCGGATTGCGTAAAAGAATTACAAGGAAGGAAATAATAGAGGCAATTCGTGAGTCAAGGGAGCGAACCTAAAGGATAGAAAAAGAGGACAGTCCCTTTCCCCATCAAGATTTATCCCTCGATCAGTGTTTAGAGCTTATCAAAGACGGCGGCCTATTTCTCCCGTGAAGTTCAAGTGAGAAACAGGGGCAACAGTCCTTCTTGTTTAAAGCTCGCTCTAACGAGTACTTCTTCCTGACATATTGTTTTTGGGATTTTCCATAAGAATGCTTCATTTCAAATGAAAATATTGAA
>PEUO01000033.1:372-10094 GCA_002780715.1 Deltaproteobacteria bacterium CG03_land_8_20_14_0_80_45_14 | reverse complement strand
GATATCTGATTCGTCGGGTCCGATGATCTGGTAGGTGACTTTGCCACCATTATCGAGGTTCTCTAAAGTAACGACAGAGCCAAATCCCACCTTCCCATTGGGAAGGTGGATGCTATCTATAATCTCAGAATTGGCCAACTTCTGTTCAATCTCTTGAATCTTCGTTTCAACGAATGATTGGCGCTCTTTAGCTGCTACAAACTCTGCATTCTCACTGATATCTCCATGAGCACGCGCTTCCTCAATGGCCTTGATCACCTGAGGACGAGTCACCTTCTTCAGATTCTCCAATTCTTTGTGGAGATTATTATATCCGTTACGCGTGATGGGACTGCGCGCCATGAAAACTCCTTTACCCCGTTAGAAATAATGCCCTGCTGATCCCTCTGGGCCGGAGGCTGCAGCGGCGTAAGATTTTATAATAATTCCCCCAGGGTTTATTGTCTCACTGGAATTTCTAACGGGGTTTACGGGAAAAAATATAACTGACCAAGATGAGTCTGTCAACCGGTCCTGGTGAAAAGATTAACGTCGGTGATGATGGTAGTGGCGGGGGAAGTAATCATAACGGAAACCAATTCCCCACCCCCAATAAGGGTAACCCCACCAAGGATCGTAATAATAGTAGGGATAGGAATAGTAATAATATTCCGGCCAAAGATAGATCTGTTTGCTCGAAAGGATGGGATAACGGTAATCCATTTCACCGAGAGGCTTGATTTTCTCTCCTATGATTTCCCCCGCCACAGTGATCTTCTTCCCGTTACGGAAGAGGTACGGATCTAAATATTTATCATAAAGGACTAAAAACCTCCCCTCGGAGGGATAGGTTTCTCCCGGTTCTCCTCTCCATCCCAGAGGCCTCTGGTAAACCTCGATCTGTGTGGTGGCATCTTTTTGAGCAACCGTCTCGATGATCTCTCCACCCCATACAACCAATTTTCCTTTAAAAGTGTCTGGATTCTGACGGACTTGACTGAGAGTAAGAGAAGGATCTGATTTTATCCTCAAATCTTTTGAAATGACATGGACACAACCAGAGAGGAAAACCATAAGAGCGAGAAGTAAAAACCATTGAAACCGACTTTTCATCTTCTTTCTCCCAATCTAATTTTAAATCATTCTGCGATAAGATACAACACAGTAAAAACTCCAAATCTATAAAGAAACAAAAAGGCCCACCTTTTTTGAGATGGGCCTTTTTATCAAGTCTTGATCTAACGGTAGGTTTTTTCTATCCTTTGATCAATCTCGGAATCATCATATGGTGGTGAGGGCAGATCGATATGGGGTTTTGATAGGCGGAACCTGCAAAGGCCACCATATATTTTCTCATATCTGCGAAAGAGACAATCTCATCGACCAACCCCTTTTTCGCACAATAAACAGGCCTCGACTTGTCGTAGTATTCCTGCGCCAGAGCATTCATCTTGTCAATGGTGGGCTTGAGCGGACGGCCGGAATCTTTTTCTTTTACCAATCTTCTTGCATAAGAGGCAACGGCTGCGGTTTCGCCATGCATCACATAAATTTCTGTGGTGGGTGTGCCCAGCGTAAACACATTATTATTGTTTGCCTGGGGTCCTCCCATGATGTAGTGGGCAGCGGCTGTCCCCTTTCTTAAGACAATGCACATCATGGGGATATCGGTCTGTTCAATGGAGTAAATCAAGGATTGCCCCAAACCGAGGAGCTCAGCTTTTTCCGCGATGTCTCCTACGTCAATGCCAGACGTATCCTGGAACCAGATGATAGGGACCCGGTCTCTCCCGCATTGGGTTACGAACTCGTTCATCTTGATGAGTCCCTGCCGATAGAGCTTTCCGCCGATCCCTGGATAAGGGGCATATTCCGGGTATCCCTTGGGTAAGAATCCCTGTCGATTACCGATGATGCCGGTCAAGAAACCATCGATTTTCACCAAACCCGTATAGACCTCCGGACCATAACCAGGTCTATACTCCATATGCTCACTGTTATCCGTCAGCCTGGCAAGAACTTGATCAAAATTGTAGGCCAACTTTTGATTGAAAGCGACTAGATAGTCGATCTCCTTGGATGAAAACTTGGGTTCTTTTGGTTTAGCTACCCTGAAGAATTTAGGATCATAGGCCGGAAGATACTTCATGTATTCTTTCAGTCCATCCAATACCCCTTCTTCCTTTTCAAAGACAGCCTTGAAGAAACCAGTGGAGTCGTAATGGATTTCCACACGTCCTGGAGGAACAGACTTGAACTTTCTCGTCGCCTCAATAACGAGCTCTGCCCCTTCTTCATCAAAAAGACCTTTAGGGCTCATCCCACTGACAATACCCCCACCACCGACAGCAATATTGCATTTCTTATGCGCCAAAAGGATGGTAGGACTAACCCCTTGGTATCCTCCACCTGCAGGATTGGTCCCATAAATCCCTGCCAAAATGGGGATCCCCAATTTTTCCAGTTCAGCATGTCTAAAGAAGGTGGTTCCGCTTCCTCTCCGGTTGGCATACACCTTTTCCTGCTCAGGGAGTTTTACACCGCTACAGTTAACTAACCAGACCAGAGGGAGATGGAGGCGCTTTGCCATGTCGGTCACTCTCAAGATATTTTCTGACTGGCCGGCAATCCAGGCTCCAGCCATAACTTTATTGTCGAAGCCGATGACGACAGCCCATTTTCCACTGATTTTACCCAGTCCATCCACCACGCCAGTTGTCCCTGATTCTTCTTCCATCGGGTCGAAGAGGGTGTGTAAAGGACACCATGTGCCAGGATCCAACAAATATTCAAGCCTCTGGTATACGGTCATCTCTCCTCTTTTATTAATTACCTCTGTGGCCAGACCCGCTTTTTTCACCTTTTCCACAGCTTCTGCAATTGTTTTTTCAACTTCTTTAATTTGTTTAACATTTTCTTCCGCCTTTTGAATCTGTTGCTCAGTCAAGGCTTTACCAAAATCGGTCATCTTTTCAAAATATGGTTTCATAGATAATCCCTCCCCTTTTGGAATTAATGAATTTTTTCACAATATATTTACCAGAAAAAAAATAATATAGCAAGAAAAATTTTTTTATTTACTTTTCCCTTTATTTCTGATAATTTATAGGTATGAAGATATTCACAAAAACTCAATTGGCCCTGATCTTTTTAGCGGTTGCCTGTTTAATAGGCGTTGTAACAAGTATCATTGTGAACTCCCTTATAACCAACCAGATTATTTTTGAAGCACAAGAAAGGGTCAAAGAAGATCTCAATACAGCCAGATGGGTCTATGCTTCTAAGATCAGGGATATTGACCGAACGATCCACTGGACATCCATCAGGCATGTGCTGAAAAAGGGATTAAAAGAGAAAAACATCTCTCCCATTCGGAATGAACTTGAAAGACTGATGGCTGAAGAAGGACTTGATTTTTTGACATTGGTGGACCGATTGGGAACGGTCGTATTTAGATTTCATAACCCTCCTGCATCAGGGGACAATTTGCTCAACGATCCTTTTATTAAGAGTGCCCTGGAGAAAAAAGAGATTTCAGGAACCCAGGTGCTCTCAGGAGATGAGTTGTCAAAAGAAGGGAGGAGTTTGACCCAGAAGGCCGCTATCCAGTCGATTCCCGTTCCCAAAGAAAAACCGATTAGAAAAATAGAAGAGACTTCTGGAATGGTATTGAAATCAGCCCATCCCATACTTGATTTTAATGGAGAGATTTTGGGTGTTTTGACAGGAGGAGTGCTCCTCAACCGGAATTATGAGATTGTCGATCGGATTAAAAATATCGTTTTCAAAGATGCTAAATACAAAGGAAAAGAAATTGGGACAGCCACTATCTTCTTGGGCGATTTGAGAATATCGACCAATGTCATCGATAAGGAAGGAAATCGGGCCATTGGAACTCGAGCGAGCAGAGAAGTTTATGAGCACGTTCTCGGAAAGGGACTGCCATGGATACAAAGGGCATTTGTTGTTGATGATTGGTATATCACTGCCTATGAACCCATACGAGACGTACAAGATAAGATTGTGGGGATGCTTTATGTGGGGATGTTGGAAAGTAAATATGCTTTGATGAAGGAAAAGCTGATCCTTCTTTTCTTTTTCTTCTCCATGTCAGGCATGTTGATCGCCCTGACGGTCTCCTTTATCCTTTCTTATATGATGCTTAAAAAACGAGTTTAAAGCGGCATCCAAGAATCTTTTTCCATTCACAAGAGATTTTCCATTGAGAGCTTATTCAGATAGGTCTTCGTTTTTATTTTCTTCATTTTTCTGAGGTTCTCTATCTCGGCCTCCTCTTTTTAATCCTTTCCTGAAACCCGAGATCAGAAGCCATATGACAATGATGACGATGCCAATGGCTAAAAAATTCGGAACCCCTATTTTTCTTAAAAAGTCTGAGAAATATTCAATCGTCTCCATCATTCTGATTTTTCGGCAACAACAAGGAGGGAGGTGCCGAAGGGAAAGGGGAAAATTTTTTCCAATTTGAATAAGGGAACGAGGAGATTATAGATTCTTAGTTGAAAGGAGGGGAGCCTCTTTCTCTTGAGTATTTTGCTATTTAAAAACCATCCTAGGATCCCAATTCGATTGAAGTATTTCAGAAAAATTACTTTAAACCCCATGGCTTCTAATTTATTTTTTAATTCCTTTTTTCTATACCGCCTGTGATGGCCTAAATGCTGATCTAGACTTCCATAGAGCCATGGATGAGAAGGGACGAGGAGGAGGAGTCGTCCCCTGGGTTCCAAGAGGTTATAGATATTTTCTAGGGCTTTTTCATCCTGTTCAATATGTTCCAATACATTGAAGCAGAGGACAGAATCAATATGATAGGATCGGTAACGTTCCATCTCTGACCCGGAGAGGTCGAGGTGTTCGATCACAAATTTCTTATATTTTCCAAAGGTGTTCTTTAAAAGGGCGAGGTATTTTAGCTCCACATCGGTAGCAATGATGAGCTCTCGGTCTAAAAGAAACTTGGTGATATTACCGACCCCAGAGCCGATTTCTAAAACTCGTCTCCCCAAAAAAGGCCGAAATTTTAAAAAAATCCACTGATTATAACGATGGAGTTTCTTCATCCTCTGGAGGGTTTGGTAAACGATATCCTCGGTCTCCGAATCAAAAAAATTATACCGCAGGATGGAAAAGATTGCCTTCAGTCCATCCATCGCTTTGATTTTCTTTCCTTCCCAATAATCTCGACCGCTATAGGAGATGGGGACTTCGTAAATCCGGTAATTCATCTTAGCTATCTTAGCTGTCACCTCAGGCTCAAAACCAAAACGATTTGACTTCAAGTGGAGATGCCCCAAAACCTCCTTTTTAAAAACCTTATAACCTGTTTCCATATCGGTAAGGTTGAGATCGGTGCAGAGGTTAGAGAAGAAAGTCAGGAGCTTATTGCCCAGAGTGTGCCTGAACATTAACACCCGCCTCGGGGTGCCGAGGAATCGAGAACCATAGACGACATCCGCCCTTCCATCGAGGATCGGCTCAATGAGTTTAGGATATTCGTGGGGATGGTATTCTAAATCCGCATCTTGGATGATGACGATCTCCCCTGTGGCTTCCTTGAACCCGGAGCGGAGCGCAGCCCCCTTGCCCATATTTTGGGATTGATAGAAGATACGAATCTCATCCTTGGATCCTTTTTCCCTCCCCATTTCCAAGTCTTTTAAAAATTCCTTTGTTCCATCTGTGGAACAGTCATCCACCACAATCACCTCTTTAGGAAGATCGACCTCGAGAACCCTGGAGAGAATCTCGCCAATGGCATTGATTTCGTTATAGACAGGAATAATGACAGAAAGTTTCATAGAGAATTTCTAGCGATTATATCAGAATAACGAACATGAGAAAAGTCTTATTTTACCAATTCGTTTCAAGGCAAGAAGGAAAGGGTGCATTAAGAGAAGATTGTCATTGACCGTTCCATCGATTTAAAGGTACACTAATTTCGTTCAATTCGATTTCAATGATAGGGGGGTGATCCCAATGAAAAAATGCTTCTTATTACTCATCGTTGTTCTGCTTTTATTCATTAACCAGAAAAATGTTTTAGGAGGGGAGGCCATGGAAATTTCATCCACTGCGTTCAAGGATGGGGAGAAGATTCCGATTCAGTACGTCATGCCGGGGGCAGGAGGTAAAAATATTTCAATCCCTCTGGTTTGGAAGAATGTTCCCGCTGGAACAAAATCTTTTTGCCTTTCGATCGTTGATATACACCCAGTTGCCCAAAATTGGGTCCACTGGCTGGTCATTAATATTCCGCCGCAGGTAACTTTCATTGAAGAAGGGGCATCTAAAAAGAAAATGCTAAAGGGATCTGTTGAACTTAAGAATTCTTGGGGTAATATCGGTTATGGTGGACCACAGCCTCCCAGGGGAACAGGCGACCATTCCTATGTGGTGACCCTTTATGCGCTTAATATAGAGAAGCTCGATCTGGGAGGGAATACCTCTCTTTCGGCATTCAAAAGGGCCATTGAGGGTAAAGCTGTAGGCTCGGCATCCATTATTGGCAAGTATGGCCGTTAATTCTCAGAAGCTTTCTCAATGATCTATACAACTTAATGATAGTCCAGGAATTAGTACCTGAACAGGGCGGCTGCCCAGGTAAAGCCTGCGCCAAAGGAATTCGCCAAAACCAAATCTCCACGTTGGATCTTGCCGCTTCGAACAGCTTCATCCAAGGCCGTCGGAATGGAAGCTGCGGAAGTATTACCGTATTTATGGGCGGTTACAATCACCTTATCCATAGGGATTTCCAGACGATTGGCGACTTCCTCCATAATCCGCATATTGGCCTGATGGGGGATGAGCCAGTCTATATCTTTGATGGTGATTCTTTTTGATTTCATCACATTACGAGCGGCATCTACCATCGTACGAATAGCATATTTAAAGACCTCGTTTCCCCGCATCTTTACGTAATGGAGGCCCGCGTCTAACATCTGATAGGATGGAGGGTTACGGGATCCTCCTCCGGGCACATGGAGCAAATTCCAGAGGTCCCCATCGGAGTTGAGTTGAATGGCTAGAATCTCTCCATCTCTATTTCCATTGGAATGTTCCAGGACAATGGCGCCTGCTCCGTCACCAAAAAGGACGCAGGTGGATCTATCTTTAAAGTCGATCCGGTTGGAGATGACTTCTCCCCCCACCACAAGGGCGTGGTGGTATGAGCCATCTTGCATAAACTTCTGGGCTACCGCCAAACCATAGATGAATCCCGGGCAGGCTGCATTGACATCGAAGGCCACAGCATTTTTTGCCCCCAATCGATGTTGGAGAATACAGGCTGCTGAAGGGCTTAACATATCCGCTGAGGAGGTCCCTACAATAATGATATCCAGTTTTTTAGGAGAAAGACCAGCCATTTCCAGGGCGCGTTCAGAGGCCGGTGTAGCCAAATCGGTGAGCGCCTGGCCCGGTTCAATCATTCTTCGTGATTCGATTCCTGTGCGGGAGATGATCCACTTATCTGTGGTGTCCATGATTTTTTCAAAATAAGAATTAGGGACAACTCGCTTGGGAACATAAGAACCGGTCCCTTTAATACTTATCTTCTTCACGATATCTTTTTCCTCCTGATATAGCTTGAGGGAAGTATTTCCCCTCGGGAAAGCAAATATTGAATCGTACCACTTTGGCACATTCCTGGATTTTATGCAACCAGATTCCGATCTAAAGTGCGGTATTGAATGGCTTCGGAGAGGTGGGCAGGTTGGATATTTTCCTGTCCTTCGAGATCGGCAATGGTTCGAGCCACCTTTAAGATGCGCGTATAAGCCCGGGCGCTTAATCCGAATTTATCAATCGCCATCTCCAGCAATTTTTGACTGGTTTCATTAATCTGACAAAACTTCTTGATATGGCGGTTTGTCATCTGGGCATTGCAGTAGATCTTCAGCCCTTTGAACCGATTCAGTTGAGTCTTTCTGGACGAATCGATCCGTTTCTTCATTTCTCTCGAAGACTCCCCGGCTTCACGGCTCGCCAGGTCGCGATACTTTACGGCAGGAACTTCAATATGAATATCGATTCGATCCATTAAGGGGCCGGAGATCTTGGACCGGTAGCGCTGAATCTGTGGGATGGTGCAGATGCATTCATTGTTCGGGTCGCTATAATAACCGCATGGGCAGGGGTTCATGGCAGCAACCAGCATAAAGCGGGCAGGGTAGGTGAGGGAGGTGGCTGCCCGAGCGATCGTCACTCTCTCCTCCTCTAAGGGTTGACGCATCACCTCCAGAACGTTCTTCTTGAATTCTGGCAATTCGTCTAAAAAAAGAACACCGTTATGGGAGAGACTGACTTCCCCGGGCTTTGGAATCTGCCCTCCTCCGATGAGGCCTGCATCGGAGATTGTATGGTGAGGATTACGAAACGGTCGGGTGACAATGAGGGCGCTATCTGGAGGGATCAATCCCATCACGCTATGGATCTTTGTTGTTTCAAGACTCTCTTCAAAATTCATGTCCGGTAATATCGTTGGGAGTCGTTTGGCCAGCATGGTTTTTCCAGAGCCAGGTGGACCAATCATAATGACATTGTGACCTCCTGCAGCGGCCACTTCCAGACAACGCTTCACATGCTCTTGCCCCTTCACATCATTGAAATCAACGGGGTAATTGATCTCTGTCTTAAAAATCTCATCGAGATTAACTGCGACCGGATCGATATGAAGATCTCCATTTAAAAATTGAACGCAGTCAGAAAGAGTATCCAGAGGAAGGATATCAATTCCTTTCACCACCGCTGCTTCTTTTGAATTTCCCCTGGGAAGCAGGATGCCTCGATATTCCCCATCTCTCGCCGCCACAGCAACGGGGAGTGTTCCTCTTATTGGCTTTACCTGTCCATCGAGGGAGAGCTCACCTAAAATAAAATAATGGGCTAACTTGCTTTTTTGGACTACCTCAGTAGCTGCCAAGATGCCAATGGCCATGGGAAGATCGAAGGCTGCTCCTTCTTTCTTGATATCGGCTGGCGCCAAATTGACAGTGATTCGTCTTGGGGGAAAGTCGTAGCCGCAGTTCTTAATGGCTGCTTTGACCCTGTCCTTGGATTCCTTGACTGCACCTTCAGGAAGCCCCACGGTTGCAAAGGCAGGAAGGCCCTGTGCAATATCTACCTCGACTTCTACCACGTAGGCATCGATTCCAAAAACCGCACTGCTTAAAACCTTGGCTAACATAATTGTCCTAACTTATATCAGGAATGCAACAGCGAGACAAGAGAAAATTTATACACAAAAATAGAGCCTGGCCGGATAGGATGAAGGGTAATTATATTTTTCTATTCACCCCCACCCTCCCCCCTTCGAGGGGAAGGGGAAAAACTTTACTTGACAAAGAAGAAAGCCATCTTCATACTGGTTTAAAAATACAAAGGAGGGGGGATATGAATGTTTTATGGATTGTCAATACGAATACGTTTTTGTTAATCCTTTTGATCATTATGGTTTCCTACCTTACCACACAAGTGAATGCATTGATCAGGTGGCTGAAAAGGGAATGACATCTTTACAGCGGGAATAATGGAACAGTGGAGTGATGGAATATTGGGTTTTAAGAGAAAATACTCAGCAAGACCTTATCTTCATGAATTGACATTCTTCCAATATTCCAGTATTCCAATATTCCGTGATTGATTGATATTATTTCAGTTTCCAGTTTGTTCCAGAAGGGGTATCCTCTAAGACGATTCCTTTTGAAAGAAGGTCATTTCGA
>PEUO01000033.1:0-251 GCA_002780715.1 Deltaproteobacteria bacterium CG03_land_8_20_14_0_80_45_14 | reverse complement strand
ACGGTTACCGATCCGGCCGTACCCGCGGTTTTGACTTCATATTCCGTTGAACCATTGCGGAATGTGCCCCGGGTGGTGCGAAACACCACTGAAGTCATGTCATTGACGCTCGAACCTGCGGAATCCGACAGAACAGCGGTAATGGTCGTGGATGTCACGCCGTCCGCGGGCATTGAATCAGCCCCCGCATTCAGGGAAATGGCCGCAGTGATCCCGGGCCCGCTGGCGCCGCCGGGCGAACCGGACTCACC
>PEUO01000114.1:9880-10172 GCA_002780715.1 Deltaproteobacteria bacterium CG03_land_8_20_14_0_80_45_14 | reverse complement strand
CCGGCAGATACTCACCCGTGAGGGCTATTTCGTGACCACCGCCGCCAGTGGCAGGGAAGCGTTGCACCTGGTGAGCGAGAACGAATACGATGCTGTGATCACCGATATCATGATGCCGGACATGTCGGGCCTGGAGCTCCTCGAAGTCATCAAAAGCACGAACCTGGATGTCGGCACCATCGTCATCACCGGTCTGGGGACTTTTGACATGGCTACCCAGTCCGATCGGCTCGGCGCCCGCGAGTTTGTGGTGAAACCTTTCACCCCGGACGAGCTCATCCAGGCAGTACAT
>PEUO01000114.1:9565-9822 GCA_002780715.1 Deltaproteobacteria bacterium CG03_land_8_20_14_0_80_45_14 | reverse complement strand
AGACCAGCAGTACCGCCTCCAGCACGATGCGCTTTGACATCTTGGACTGCCCCAGCTGGCGATCAGTGAACGTAATGGGGATTTCTTTAACATGGAAGACCTTCCTGATCGCCCTGTAAGTCATCTCGATCTGGAAACCATAACCCTGTGAGGAGACGGCGTCCAGGTCAAGAGCTTCCAGCACTTCTCTCCGAAAACACTTGTTGCCGCCGGTAAGGTCGTTTACCGGCACTCCCAGAACCAGGCGGGCATAGAGC
>PEUO01000114.1:0-9458 GCA_002780715.1 Deltaproteobacteria bacterium CG03_land_8_20_14_0_80_45_14 | reverse complement strand
GAAGTCTTCCTTTATCTTGGTGGATTTAGAAACCTCCTCCAATGACAGATTTCGAAGTTCCCTCTCTGCTTTCAGGTATTTCCCTGGCGATTCCATAGTTCGTTAGATTAATCAGTTTGAGGTGTGGTTATCCAAATCTGATGAAATGGATTTGACCAGCGCTTCAATCTTCTTCCACGAACCCTTAGCAATAAAGTAATTGACCCCACATTTGAATGCAAGCTCTCGGTATTCCCTGAGATCATAACTTGTGAGAATGCAAATGATCATCTCGGGATGATCTTTTTTTATTTTCTGTGTAAGAAGGAGACAGTTTTCCCCAGGTAAATGGATATCCATAAAGATCAAATTGGGAAGGAAGGTATCGACTTTTTCCAAAGCCCCCCCCCTATTAAAAAGTATTAGATTAAAGTCACTTCCATCCTGAACCGAGTTGTCAGAATGTATAAACCCAGAGATTATCCTATGGCTGGACACTTCCCGGAGAACAGTGTCTCCCTTAAATTCAAGAATTCTTGAATCATAACTCCTGTCTTTGAATAGTGCCCACAGGTTCCATAAGCCCTATTCGGTCATTGGCACAACCCTGACCACCCTAAGACTTTTTGGACCCTCCACAACCTCAAAATAAACGGGCTGATATAGAGAAAGGGACCGAATGCCCACTCCCTCCAAGGATGAGGCATGAAAATAGATAGTTTTCCCATCTTCGGCTTCGATGAACCCATAATTTCGATCCTCAAATAGCCTTCTTATTTTCCCCTTGGAGCTCCACCGCTTCGATCCCCAGCCGTTTTCCGAGACTACATCTATTGTGTAATAGGTTTTTCCTTTCCCAGCGGCGGAGACTATCCTTTTTAATGCCGCAATATTCCTCAACACTTTCCTCACATCCTGCTTCGATACCTTGATCTCAAGAATTCTTGTCTTGGGGCCCACCTCAATCTCTTTTATCTCAACTTCCTCAGGAGAGTTTACCAGTGTGCGTACTATCCTCCCTACAAGTTCCTTCATGAATGCAACCTCCGATATAATACTCTTCCCGATGCCTACTTGTTCCGAAATAGTTTAACTTACACTTTCTGACCCAGTTGTGGCTTCCAAAAGGATTTCAAAGTCGATCATAAGCTTGGCAGCCATCATGACAGACTCCGTCAGTCAAGAAACGCTACTCAAGCTTTTTCTGATCATATTGGACCTCCTTAAATAAGCGATCTGCATTTAATCCCTTAATCAGTTTGCCGACCCCCTACCGTGAGGTTAAATTCCGCTCCTTTTATTTCGATAAGATGATGAAGTGGTCTCTCCGATTTTTTGCCCAGGCCTCTTCATTATGGCCTGCATCTAAAGGTCTCTCTTTTCCATAACTGATTGTGGAGATTCGATCTGCTGACATACCAAGAGAGATAAGGTATTTCTTCGCACTATTGGCTCTTCTCTCTCCCAATGCCAGATTGTACTCGATGGTTCCCCTCTCATCACAATGACCCTCAATCTGTATCTTTACAGTTGGGTGTTTCATCAATAGGGCTGCATTCCCTTTTAAGATCTCCGCATCCCCGGGACGAATGTCATATTTATCCTCAGTCCCTTGGATAGATGTAAGTTCCCAATTAACGAGAGTTAGTGGAAAATTTGGATCCATGTGTCGTTCCCAATATTCTTTTTTCGGGTTTTGGCTATATTCCTCAAATGAAGTTTCGCGATCCTGAGAAAAAATGAATTATAAACGGCATTCCTTCGGCAATAGATTGTCGGCTTGATTACCATCTCAGAGACAGTATGCATTAGTAATTTGATATTCGGGCACATTGTTCTCATTGAAAATCTCTTTATAACTCTTTCCTCCAAACCAACTTGGCACCGCCTGTCCCGTCTCAGGGTCAACGTCCACCCAGACGATTCCCTCCGGCCTAGCGAAATCGACCACCGGGAGAAAGGCCGTTACCCGGCTCATATAACCCCCCCATACCTTAGCCGGTAAGGAACTCCCAACATTCCCTTCCTTATATGTCATGCGCTGTTCTTGGCGATCATTTCCAACCCAGATCGCAGTGAGCAAGTCCGGCGTATATCCCACAAACCACGCGTTGGTATAGTCACTGGTTGTGCCGGTCTTCCCGGCAGCAGGACGGTCCGGCAACTTGGCCCCAATTCCGGTGCCCTGATCCACCGCATCCTTGAGCAGCATCGTCAAAATGTAAGCAGTTTGTGGCGAGAGCACCGTCTTCGGTTCTTCCGGCTTAAATTCTTTCAATACCTTACCATGGCTATCCACGACCTTCAAAATCGCGACGGGCTTGACTAATCGACCCTGATTGGCAAAAGCCGCATACGCAGTGGCCAGTTCCAGCGGGGTTACGCCCTTGGTCAACCCACCCAAGGCCAACGACGCCAGGTTTTGATCATTATTCTTGCCTTGCTTGACTAGGCTGGTTATTCCCATCCGTTGGATTTGCTCAAAAACAGCCTCAACGCCTACGCGTTGCAGCAACTGGACGGCTACAGAATTGATCGATTCGCGCAGCGCCTCCCTCAGCGTCATCTTGCCCCGGTAGGTTCGGTCATAGTTCTCCGGTTTCCATTCCATCCCGTTCAAGAGGGGGATGCTCAAGGGCTTATCCTCAAAAATGGATGCGGCAGTATAGTTCCCTTCCAGAGCGGTGGCGTATACGAAGGGTTTGATGGCCGAACCCGGCTGCCGGTATGATTTCACGGCCCGGTTCAGCTGGCTTTTTCCATAATCCCGCCCCCCGGCCATCGCCAGAATTTCACCGCTGACAGGATCGATGGTAACCAGTGCAGCTTGTGGTTGGGTTTTGGCGGTAAACTGCGGAATCTCAAGCAGGGACCGTTCCGCTTTTTCCTCCATGGAGAGATCCAGTGTCGTATAAATGTCGTAGCCCCCGTAGCGTAATTCATCTTCGGAATAGCCTTCCTGTAATAAACACTCATGGACGTAATCCAAAAAATACGCTCCCACCGAAGCCGTTTGACTTGGTAGCACGTGATTCAAGCCCTGCCGTTGGGCTCTTTTATTCTGGGGTGGGGTGATATATTTCTGTTCAAGCATTTTCCTAAGGACGGTATTTCGTCGTTCTCTGGCGAGTTTTGGGTTTTTGAGCGGTGAATAGTATTCCGGCCCCCTGATCATCCCGGCCAACAGCGCCATCTGATCCAGGCTCACCTCGGATACGGATTTCCCAAAGTAGTAACGCGCGGCGGCTTCCACCCCCACGTTTCCGTGGCCCAGATAGATGCTGTTTAAATAAAACTCCAAGATCTCTTTTTTCGAATAATTTTTCTCGATTTCCAGGGCATAGGCGATATCCTGGATCTTTCTCTCCAGGGTTCGTTCCGAGGATAAGAGAACGATCTTGGCCAGCTGCTGGGTTATGGTGCTCCCGCCCTGGAGTGTCCCGCCGGGAATCAGGTCCTTAACCAAAGCCCGGGCCATTCCACGCAAATCGACGCCGTTGTGTTGATAAAAACGGGAGTCCTCGACGGCAATAACAGCATGTTGCAGAATAATTGGGATTTTTTCGATGGGCGTCCAGATACGACGATGATAACAGAGATTACCGATTAATCTCCCATGGCGGTCGTACACCTCCGCCGCCATCCGCATGTTTTCGAATTTACTACGCATGTCCTTGCTTAAGATGGCCCCGAAAGCCCTCCCGCAAAATAAAAATACGATCATTCCCACTACAATTTGGCACTTCACGAATTTTTTCAGGTATTGATTCATGGGTCTTAACCGTTCGTCAAATTCTATTACTCACATTCGTCTAGCAGTCAGTTCAAGAATGTTCACCTGACATGTTTCATAGACCAAACCCTCCCTAAGTGAATCTGTTAACATCCCCCATTAGAGGTAGAAGAATTATAAAAAGCGGTTGGTTGTTCAGCCAATATAGAGCTACGCAAAATTAATTTACGATTTTGCGCAATCCTCTCATTGAGGATATTAATTGGTTGGGGAGGGCAGCGTAGGGGGGGAGCTGCACTGCCTTTCTACCCCGCTGACCTCCCCGTTATCAATCTTTACACCTTTTCAATGATGATCTTTACTGTGTCACCTTTCTTGAGGTCCTCAGAGAGCTTGAACTTGACTGTATCTAGCTTACCCGAATAGCTTACCCTGAGACTAACATCCACCTCATCTGTTTTCTTGACATCTCCAGATACTTTGGTTTGAACTTCTCCAATTTTTACTGACATTTAAATACCTCCTTTTTCTTGTTCGGCAGTGCGTAACACCCCTCTTAATTATTATAATACCATCCCCAAATGTCTTTTTGGGTTCTAGGGATTTGGTGCTCAAGTAACAGTCCAACCTTTTTCTGGTAAAAGACGGCCCTCCGTACCTATTTTTTTCCTTTTTTGTCGCTTTAGGTTTTCCCTCAGGCTTCTTTGGCACTTTTGGCCAAGACTTTGATCTTTACAGCGATCATCTTGTCTCCGTATTTTCTACACTTGATAGACACAGGCATCCCTTTCTTTAATTCCGCGAAAGGCATATCCTTCCCAGCGTTTGTGATCTTTGTTTTGTCATCAACAAAAAAAATCAGGGTTTTCTCCTCTTTCATCGCCTTGCCCCTTTACATCGATATGGATAAGGAGAGGGATCAGACCTAAAAGGAATAAACTTAAGGGTATAGAAAGAAGGTCTATCTCAAATAGTGTCATATGGATGCCCCTCCATTATCACAATACTCATACCCTCTTCCAATGACCAGTAAAGAGCCTGGGCGTCCTCCTTACGCATTATAATCTCTATTATTGCTAACTCATTTCTCCACAAGTAGTTCCAAACTATAGTCAAAGAATAGCAAATATGTATTAATATAGAGCTGATAAGATGGATGAACCTGGATATTAAACCTTTTGGCTGACCCGTTATAGATATTAATAGACCCTTCCCAAATGAGAGGGTATAGTTTGATGGGATGTCCTTTAACTCCAGAAAATCCAGCTTACCGATTGCATCCGCTCCATCCTCCGGTTTATGTGGCCTTATCTCCTTTCTTTTTAGAGGGAAGAAGGCCATTTTTTTTATAAGGGGAATGGGTTCGATGATTAATCCTTTCGTCCTCCGATACCTTATCCTCTCCGCATCAAATTCCCTCAGGACTATACCCCTGTTTTTAAGGTTTATCCTCACAGGGACAGAATCCGATTCTATCCGCAGGTCCAGGATGATATATGATGTCCCTTTTGAGGCCAATCCCAGTTCAGCCTCAAGAAGACAGTTTTCATCCTTCAAGGCCCTTATCTTCTGGCCAATACTATCTCCACCTGCAATGGCTTGGGAAGAACCTCCGATGGAAAATAGAATCAAAAACAAAAAGAGAGGAAAATTAAATTGAAAATTTGCCTTTTTCACTTCCAAAATATTCAATCTTCAACTTGAAATTTACAATTCGACATTCGTCACGCCAATCGAGACATTCGGAGAATGTCACCTAAAAAATATATATCCTTGTTCCTACTCGAGAAAACCTGTAGATGGTTTCCAGGTCCTCATCTCCCACTCTGATGCATCCGTGAGTAACATTCCTGCCCAGGAGACGCTTATAGAGGGTCCCGTGGATAAAATAACCGTTACCGAAGGCCAGGGCATAGTCCCCCAGGACACCCTCCTCCACCCTATCTTCCCAGTTCTTTGGTATATCCTCCTCTTCCTCGATAAAAGCCCAATCCGGTTTTATCCATTTAGGGGCTGCTATTTTTTCCTTGACCTCAAACTCTCCCCGTGGAGTATCGAAGATCCATTCCCTTTTACCAGTAGGGTCCCTCAGGATATTACCGCTTCCACTGGAGACGAGAGCCTTAAGGATGGTCCTATTACCCTCCTTAAGAAAAATAAGGTTCCTGGCTGTATCTATAACAATATAAAACCCTTTCGGTGAGAGCCCAGTAATACCTTTCTTAAGGGTCCTATTTTTTCTTATAAGTTCGTTTAAATTTGATGTTCCAACAGATGATGACACCACGGGTCTGTCTGAACTGACATAGTAGGCAAACAACTCCACCGTTAGAGGGATAATGATTATCCCTATAAATGATATGAAGGTGATTCTCTTAATCATCTCCCACCTTCTTTGGAGTAATAGAGATGTCATCTTTTGGGGAAGCGGTCCCAACAATGGCCACAGGCGTTCCTAATGGAACTAACTTAAAGACCTCATCCATGTCCCTGTTTTCGAGACTGACACATCCATAGGTCATACCCTCCTTCCCTCCCCCATGGATCTCTATCAACCCACCCATACCAGCTCTTTTGGGGATGAGTCCCATCTTCTTAAGCCTGAGGAACTCCCTTCTGTCTTCATCGTTAGGATAGTTTAAAAGCAGCGCCTTACGGTATCTACTCCTGAATAGTTTCTTTATAACCCTGTAACTCCCCTCGGGAGTTGCTCCATCACCGGCGAGTAGTTTATCCGATAAACCATTCCTACCTATGCCAATCTCATAGGTCTTAAAAGGTCTACCGCGCTTATATATGCTCAAATTCCTGTCAATCTTACTAACTACGATAGCACTGGTCCCTTTCTCCCGTGATTCAGCAGTTGCCTCATCTACCCACCTTCTCCACTTCTTTATAAGGGTTTTGTCAGTATAACGATTAAAGATGGGAACTAAAATATCCTCTGAAGCCTTGATATAACCGGATGCCATTGTCAACCTGGAAGCTGCCCCTTCATAATCCCCTCTGTCAAGGAAAAGGCCTGCCTCCTTTATCATCAGAGCTGCCTTTATAAGGCTCCTCCTCGCAAGCCTTCCCTCATTTATGGTAAGGCTCACCCTATCAAGACCCGTTAACCTCTCCTCTAAATCGGAAAGTTGTCTTGTAGTATTTACTCTTTTTACCTCTTTCCGCTCCTGAACCTTTTCGAGTATCCCCTCCCCATCCCTCAAGACGGCTTTTAACCTTTCCGCAATGGGTTCATAGTCCCTGAACCAGATAAACCTTGCCTCTTCCCTTATAAGATCATCCATTATGTTCTTGAGGGTAGTCTTATAAGATTGATATTCCTCAGACGCATATACATGGGCTTGAGCCTTCCAAAGGTCATGGTTCATTCTTTCTGCCAGCCCCACCTCCGGGGGTAAGGGAGGTGGGCTGCATCCAGGAAGGATTAAAGATAAAAGAAACCCCAAAGTAACTAATATCTTGGGGTTTCTTTTATCGGAATATTCAAAAAAGGCCATGCTTTATTTCTTCCCTCCTTCTTTACCCTTAACCTTCTGCATGGCTTCCTTTATCTGGTTGGATACCCCATCTGCCTTCTCCTTGATAGCCTTGGCCTTATCCGTGGCCACCACGTAATCCTCCTTTTCTATCAACTGCTGAAGCTCTGGTACGCTATCTTCAAGGCCCTTTATATCGCCCTTCAGGGCCTCTATGTCCGCCCTTGCGCCCTTCCCTATGGGCGCCTTTGATAGAAGGGCCTTAGCCTCTTTAATAGAGGCTCTTGCCTCCTCCTGACCAGCCAGAGCATTCTTCTTCGCCTCTTCCTTCTTGGATGGTACGTCGGTCTTCACCTTTTCAGCATCTGCCTTCACTTGAGCAAGCATTTGTTTTGCTTTATCATAGTTTTTAGACAGAGCAAACTTACTATCCTGGGCCTTGATTTCGTTCAGTGCAGCAGATAGATTATCATCCACTTTTTTGGTATCCTCTGGTATATATTTCTCACCACCAGCAGCCTTTAAATCCTCTACAGCCTTTTGAGCAGCATTAATATCCTCAGTTGGTTGTTTTGCGCATCCGGCAAGGATGAACATGACTAACAATCCGTAAGTGAAATACTTTAATAGACGTTTCATCTCATTTTTCTCCTTTCTCTATTTGTTTTTTGGCGAGGCCTTCATTTTGGCGGGGGCCTTCTTCTCTAGCTTTGCCTTCAACTCTTCGTTGACCTTGGACAGCTCATTCACCTTTGCCTTAAGCTCATCGTTAACCCTGGTAAGCTCATCCACCCTTGCGGTCAACTCTGGGCCCTTTGATGTAAACTCCCTTACCTGCGACTGCAGTTGAGCCTTTTCGCTGGTAAGGGATTCTATTTGTTTCCTCAGACCCTCATTTTCCTCCTTAAGCTTGCTTGATTCGCAAGCAGACAGAATTGGAGTTGTAAGAAGAGCCAGGAGCGCCAGCCAAGTAATCACCCTCTTCATAGCATCATCACCTCCCTTATAATGAAACTTCAACTTATCGGAAATTAAGGAGCCACTCTGAACTCCGCTTTCCCGTTTTTAGAACGCCTTTCTTTAGTTCGATTGCCAGCATCGGACCTTTGCTCCCGTAACATTTGACCATCATTCGATCATCCGGAATGTTGAATTTATCCTGGAGGCGCTTCTTGGCACTTAGATGGTAGGCTAACCAACTTTTGTGGCGTGGGGGCAAACGGTGCCTTGCAAATCTTGATCGCTTCTAAGGATTTTTCTCTTATGACTCCGATCGCTGATTTTAGATGGCCATAATACTCATCTTTCTCTGCAATCTCGTGAAATGCATTAGCCAGACAGGGCTCAGCTATCCCGTACTGAATTGTTCTACATTTCTTTGCACGCGCAAGCGTTACCTTAGGGAAGACATTCTTTAATTCATCGTATATCATCATCGTCTCTTTACTGAAACCGAATCCCGAGACGATCATCACTTCCAAAATGAGTATTAGATCGTTCTTGCAATAAGGGCTATGCCTCTTTATCAAACAGGAAAGTGACCTTCACTTTTTCGGCTTCCATGATTTCTACTAATTTTTCAACTGATCTATAGATCAAAAAGACTTCATCCTTTTTCAACTTCCTCAACCCATAAATCATTTTCCCTTGAATTGGCTTAGGCGCTCTTTTCGCCAAGCTATTCCCTTTGGGAGTCAATTGGACATTAATGACTCTTCGATCCTTTTCAATACGATTTCTGAAAACATATCCTTTTTTCTCAAGTCTATCCACAGCTGCTGTTAAGGTGCTGGGATGTAGGTACATCCTCTTGCTCAGCTCGCCAAGAGGCAAGCTACCATTTTGGTATATGGTTTTAAGCACCCAAAGTTGAGGGCCAGTAATTCCAAAATGGCTGTATACCTCTGAAGAATAGTTTTGGAGGGACTTAATAATACGTCGGAGACACTGCGTAATCCCTAAAATTGCTTTGTCTTGATTAGCTTTCCCAACCATTTTATATCCAAACTTTTTAGCTAAAAATATTTGTACTAAAAATATTCCTATTTGTCAAGTAAAATGTGGCCCCTTTTACACAGAGAACTTGACAAAGCTCCTGGGAAATGTTAATTCTTTCTCGTGCTACTAAAGGATTATAATAAGTTACGTGGGGGCTGTTCTTTATTAACTAACAAGAAGGAGGTATCTAAATATGGCAGTAAAAATTGGTGAAGTTACATCTGAAATGACCGCTGATGTCAAGAAGACAGAGGACATGAAGG
>PEUO01000074.1 GCA_002780715.1 Deltaproteobacteria bacterium CG03_land_8_20_14_0_80_45_14 | reverse complement strand
AGAGATTTTATTTTGCCCATGGTGATGGAGAACAACCGATTCTTGAACTCCATAGAACAAGGACCCAAGCCTGTGATTGCTGCCCTCAATGGAAATTGCCTTGGAGGAGGATTGGAGATCGCCATGGCCTCCCACTATCGAATTGCAGCAAAAGGAATACAAGTGGGGCAGCCAGAGGTCCAGATCGGTTTAATCCCAGGAGCAGGTGGAACACAAAGGCTTCCCCGACTTGTGGGCCTTCCTGATGCTCTGAAGATGATCGGAACAGGCCAAGCCATTTCGTCAGAGGAGGGGTTGGAGAAAGGTTGCATTGATGAGGTAGCCCCTCCAGAGTCCCTTCTGGAGAAAGCCCTGGAGGCCGCACAGCGCTTCATATCCGGTGAATTAAATCATCGAGATCGAATGACGCGCCTGCGGAAGGATCGACTTCCAAACTTTGTCATGAAAAAGATGATCATCTCTTACGCCAAGGATGAGGCAGCGAAGAAGGGCAAAGGATATATTGCACCTTTCAAGGCCATTGAGGCCATGGAGCGAGGGCTCTCTGATGATTTCGAGGCCGACCTGAAGATCGAGGCCGAACTCTTCAGCGATTGCGCTGTATCGGAGGTGGCCAAGAACCTGATTGGAATCTTCCTTAACACAAGAGCAGCGGGAAAGCTCCCCAGAATCAAAGGAGTGGAGCCACAAAAGATTAAGGCTGTGGCCATGCTTGGAGGGGGAGCAATGGGATCTGGCATCACAAACCTCCTACTCAGCAATGGGTTCGAGACCATCCTCTGGGATATCAATGATGAAGTCATTCAGAAGGGCCTTTCAGCCATCCGAAAAACTTTTGCTTACCCAATAAAGACAGGGAAGATGACTCAGGAAGAGCTCGATCGCAAGATCCAGGATCACCTGACTACCACTGCCTCTCTTGATGACCTGAAGCGAGCAGACTTCATCATCGAGGCCGTACTGGAGGATATGAACATCAAACAAGGGATATGGAAGCACCTCCAAGAGATCTGTCGGCCGGAGGTTATTTTCGCCACCAATACATCCGCCCTTCCCATTACAGAAATGGCCTCTGTCCTGAAAGATCCATGTAGGATGATCGGGCTTCACTTCTTCAACCCTGCAGAGCGGATGCAATTGCTGGAGATCATCTGCGGAAAGAAAACATCGGATGTGACATTGGCCACGAGTGTGGCCTTTGCAAGGGCGATACGCAAAGTGCCCATTGTGGTGAACGATGGGCCTGGCTTCTATGTGTCGAGACAGCTTGGAGCCTTGATGGGCGAATCTACCTTCATGATAGGTGAGGGAGTGGATGCAGCCTCTATTGAGGAGGCGTTCCTCGATTTTGGAATGCCCATGGGACCGGCAACCCTCAGCGACCTCACGGGCATCGACATCGGTTATCACGTGGGAAAGAATTTTGAGAAATCCTTTGGAGAGCGCTGGAAGATATCACCCATCTACGAAATCGTTTACCAAACTGGATGCTATGGTCGCAAGACTGGAGCTGGCTGGTTCGATTACAGTGGCGAGAAACCCGTTCCCAATCCCAAGGTTCAGGAAGTGATCAAAAAATATTTAAAAAATCATGGGATCAAACCCAAGAAACTGGCCTCTAAGGAGACCGTGGATCGGATGCTTGCTCGGGCCATCAATGAAGCTTCGTTTATGATCGAAGAAGGAATTTGCGACAGGCCCCAAGATATGGACTTAGCCATGGTCTATGGAACCGGGTTTCCTCCATACCGCGGCGGCATTCTCCGTTACGCAGACGCCTGGGGAGTACACAACGTCTATGAGCATCTCTTGAAGCTGGAGCATGAGTATGGAGTTCGATTCAAACCCGCCTCCCTGCTCAAAGAGATGGCTGAATCCGGACGCACTTTTTATGGGAGAGCTGCGCTCTCTTGATTACACACCTGCCTGCCCTGTACCATATTAGGTTCAGGGCCTGCCGCAGGCAGGTATTTCAAAAGAGGATTACACAAATTCTCATAAATTTCATGTATTTCGTAAAACCTATTTGGGGTTATAAAATGATCATTGCAAAATTAACAATACAAAATATTCAATGCAAAATGAGAAAGATTTATAGGTAGAAAATAAGTCTCAAATCCCCCCTCGCCCCCCTTTACCAAAGGGGGGTTAACGGGGGGTTAATGATTTCCGTGGTTTGTAAGTCCTAACCGGCCATGGGAATTAGTAAAAAATTGCTAATTGATAATTGCTAATTTTGCAGTTTGCAATGTTCCTTCAATCGACTCCTTTTAGAATGGATATCTTCCTATTTTAATTACGGCATCTGCGATTTCCCGTCTCAAGGCAATCGTATTCACAGGGGTAAAACGGGTCAGTTTCTTGAGAGCGGATAACTGTGTCCTCAGGGTATCGCCTTCGGCAATGGCAGCAAAGGCCTGTTTTGCAAAAAATTCTACACGATCAAAGGCATCATTAACATATACCTTTACCATGGCCTTTTGAATCTGGGATTTTTCATCTCCCAACTTTTCCATGGTCTTCATCGCTCGAAGCAGCGCGCTCTCCATGGCAAAGACCTCAATCACAATATCACTGATCGAACCCAGGATCTCCTGTTCTTCTGCCAGCTTCATCATATACTTTTGAACTGCTGCTCCAGCGACCAGAAGGCCAATTTTTTTTGACATCTCCACCATTTCCTTCTGCAGGGTGAGCTTCCCATCATCCGCCTCCACTTTGGGTCGAAGGGTGAGAAGCTCGTTGGCCACCTTCTGGGCTGCGGCAAGCACAGGAAGACGGTTCTTCATGGCCCGCTTTGTCAACATATCCATAATGAGGAGCCGATTGATCTCATTCGTTCCCTCCCAGATTCGATTAATCCGGGAATCTCGGTAACCTCTCTCAATGGCATAATCATGAATATATCCGTACCCCCCGTGAATCTGAAGGGCTTCATCGACAATATAGTCCAGCATCTCTGACGCATAGACTTTGTTGATGGAGTCCTCAATGGCATACTCCTCAATCCCCCTCGCCATTTGAATCCCGACATCTTCAGCATGGTGGTCAATGCGCTTGAGAATTTGATCTGTCATCTCGGCTGTCCGGTAGACCATGCTTTCCACAGTAAAGGTTCGAATCGCCATCTCTGCGATCTTATGTTTGATCAGACCGAATTCTGCGATCGGCTTACCGAACTGAATCCTCTGTTTTGCATAAGTCACGGCATCCTGAAGTGCACTCTTTGACGGTCCCACACAACCTGCGCCCAACTTAAAGCGGCCAATGTTCAGGGTGTTAAGAGCTACGATATGGCCCTTTCCCACTTCTCCAAGAACATTCTCCACTGGCACCTTAGCATCGGTGAAGATAACGCTTCGCGTCGAGGACCCTTTCATTCCCATCTTATTCTCTTCTTCATCCACCGACACCCCATCAAATTTCTTTTCGACAATGAAGGAGGTGAATTTGTCACCGTCCACTTTGGCATAGGTAACGAACACATCGGCAAAGCCAGCATTGGAAATAAACTGTTTCTGGCCGTTTAGAATATAGTACTTTCCATCAGGACTGAGCATTGCAGTCGTTTTGGCATTCAGGGCATCTGATCCTGCTTCAGGCTCAGTCAGGGCATAGGCCGTGATCATTTCTCCTGTGGCAATTTTTGGAAGGTACCTTTTCTTCTGATCCCTGTTCCCAAAAAAGATAATGGGAAGAGAACCAATACCTGTATGGACAGCGTAGGCCACCAGGAAGGATCCTCCTCCTCCCTGAGACATTTTCTCCATCATCAGGAGGACACTGACCTTATCCAATTCCTGGCCCCCGTACTCCTCTGTGATATCTCCGGAGAGGAGACCCAATTCCCCTGCCTTTTTGAGTAGACTCGGCAGGAGTCCTTCTTTCTGCGCTTCAATATCATCGATCTGGGGTTCAACTTCACCCACGGTGAATTCCATAGCCGCTTTCCCAATCAACCGCTGCTCTTCCGTAAAGTCCTCTGGTGTGAAAATTTCCTGAGGCGAAATCGATTCTACCAGAAATGCTCCCCCTTTAACGAACTCTTCCATAACAACCTCCTCTCTAAAAGATCAATGAAAATTGAAAATTTAGCAGTGAAAAATTAGCAGTGAAAAATTCTTTTTTTAGATTCAATGATAATTGCTAATTGCTAATTTTGCAATTTGCAATGTTTTTTCACTCGACTCTTTCGAAGATTCCAGCCGCCCCCATCCCGCCTCCAATACACATCGTTACAAGACCATAGCGGACTTTCCTCCGCTTCATCTCATATAACAAGGTGGTGGTTAATTTTGCTCCGGTGCATCCTAAGGGATGGCCTACTGCGATCGCTCCTCCATACACATTCACGATATCTAAATTCAATCCAAGCTCACGGATCACATAAAGGGCTTGTGAGGCAAAGGCTTCATTCAGCTCAACCAGGCCGATATCTTTAATGGTAAGACCTGCCTTTTTAAGAGCTTTGGGAACAGCATAAGCAGGACCAACCCCCATAATTTCGGGCGGGACCCCGGCTACGGCAAAGGACCGGAAAGTAGCCATAGGCTTCAACTTCAATGCCTCTGCCCTCTCTTTTGACATTAATATCAGAGCGGCTGCTCCGTCACTCGTCTGGGACGAATTGCCTGCAGTAACCGTTCCTTTCGCTTTGAAAACAGACTTGAGACTTGCCATCCCTTCCAGAGACGCATCGTATCGCACTCCTTCATCCGTGTCAAAAATAACCTCTTTCACAACGACCGTCCCATCTTCCTTGATTTCCTTCACTTTTGCCGGAATTGGAATAATTTCTTCCTTAAGTTTCCCTTCCTTAATGGCTTTGGCTGCCTTCTGGTGGCTCAAGAGGGCAAAACGATCCTGTTCCTCTCTCGTAATCCCAAATTTCTCAGCCACATTTTCTGCGGTGAGTCCCATGGAGGTATAGACCTGTGGATTGTGCTCAACGAGATAGGGGTTAGGGGATGGAGTCAGGCCCATGATTGGAACCTGGCTCATAAACTCCACGCCTCCAGCAATCATCACTTCTGTGGCTCCCACCATGATCTCGTAGGCCGCTGTGGCAATGGCCTGCAACCCTGACGAACAGAATCGGTTTACGGTTTGTCCCGGCAAGGTATAAGGGAAACCTGCCCTCATCGCCACGACTCTCGCAAGATTCAACCCCTGATCTGATTCAGGAAAGGCACACCCCAAGACGAAATCGTCTACTTCTTCTATCTTGAGCCCAGGGGCCCTTGAAAGAGCTTCCTTGATGACGATTGCTGCAATGTCATCAGGCCGTGTATCTTTTAAAATTCCCCGTGGAGCCTTCCCGACAGCTGTTCTAACGGCTGAAACCACCACTGCTTCTTTCATAAGACCTCCCTCTCAAAAAATCATTGTAAATTGCAAAATTATCAGTGAAAAGTTAGCAATAGAATATTTAAAATCATTGCTAAATTTGCAATGCTAATTTTGCAATGATCATTTTGCATTGATTAGTTACGAAGTGGCTTTCCAGTCTTCAGCATATATTCAATTCTTTCCTGGGTCTTTTGCTCACCACAAAGACTGACAAAGGCCTCCCTTTCCAAATCCAAGATATGCTGTTCGGTCACTTCGGTCCCGTCTGGTAAGTTTCCTCCTGTCATAATGTGGGCCACTTTTCTGCCAACATGCTCATCGTATTGGCTGATATAACCACCCTCCCTCATATAGAAGAGACCCATCTGAAGAAGGGCATATCCCCTTTCCCCCATAACCTTAATGTTCTTTTTGGGCCGGGGCGGACGATAGCCTTCCCTGACGAGATCAAGCACGGTTCTTTTAGCCTCATGAAGGAGATGATCGCGGTTGATGGTGATCTTGTCAGTCGATCTCATATAACCCAACTTCTGTGCTTCTTTGGCGCTGGTCGCCACCTTTGCCATGGCCACTGCCTCGAAGGCCTGCCGAACAAACGGGAGCAAGTCTGCGTCAGCGACACCTGGTGGAATACCTTCTGTACATCGGAGTAACATCTCCTTTGTTCCACCTCCTCCCGGGATAAGACCCACACCTACTTCGACAAGACCCATGTAAGTTTCCGCGGCGGCCTGCACCTTCGCAGAGGCGAGACAGACCTCACATCCACCCGCCAAAGTAAGGCTAAAGGGAGCAGCCACGACTGGCTTATCAAAATATTTGATGGCCATTAAGGTATCTTGAAACGCCTTCACAGAGAACTCAATATCATCCCAGTTCTCATCCTGAATTTCAAAGAGCATGAGCATCAAGTTGGCACCTGCAGAGAAGTTTTCGGCCTGGTTTCCGATCACCAGACCTTCAAATTTCTCTTCTACCTCCTTCAAGGAGTCTCTCATCATCTGAATGGTGTCAGCGCCGATGGTATTCATCTTGGAATGAAATTCAAGACAGGCTACTCCATCACCGAGATCAATTAGACTGGCCCCAGAATTTGAGAGCACCGTCTTCTTTCTGTCCTTCAAACTTGGTAAAAGAATTATCTCCGGTTTCTCTTCGATCTCCTGGTATTGGCCTGCTCCCAGGTCAAAGTAAGAAACGCGGTCGTCCTTTTTCCGATAAAAAGAGGAATATCCTTTGCTGAGGAGTTGTTCCACCATTGGCGGAATCGCTTCTCCCTCTTTTTCCATCCTCTTCACAGAGGATTTCAGACCAATGACATCCCAGAGTTCGAAGGGTCCCAATTCGTGGTTGAATCCCCATCTCATCGCTCGATCTATGTTAACCACATCATCTGCGATTTCAGGGACCTTCTCTGCTGCGTAGAGCAGTGTCTTTTTCAAGATCTTCCAGCCAAACTGTCCTCCCCGATCTGGACTCATGATGAAGGTCCTGATCCGCTCTCCAAGATCTTCAATATTCTTCGCCATCTCCACAGAAGGAAGATTCGCCTTCTCCTGGGGGCGGTAATCGAGTTTTTCATAATCCAGAACCAGAGTCTCTTCTTTCCCCTCCTTTTTCACCCTCTTATAAAAGCCCTGCTTTGTTTTCTGCCCCAGCCACTGGTTCTTCACCATCTTTTGGATGAAATCAGGGAACTTGAAATATTCTTTGTCCTTCCCTTCCGGAAGGCTTTGATAAAGGTTATTGGCCACATGGACAATGATATCTAACCCTACGAGGTCAACGAGCTTGAACGTGGCCATCTTCGGCCTTCCCATGGCAGGACCTGTGACCTGATCAATTTCTTCGATTCGGTACCCGTCCTCCACCATCGTTCTCAGAACAGTGGAAATGCTAAATGTCCCGATTCGATTGGCAATGAAACTCGGGGTGTCTTTGGCATAGACCACACCTTTTCCCAAAATCTTCTCGCCCACATGGGCCATTCTCTCCACGACGCTTTTGGAGGTGGACGGGATCGGGATGATCTCTAAAAGTTTCATATATCTTGGCGGATTAAAGAAGTGGGTTCCTAAAAACCTCTCTGCGAAGTCCGTAGAGAGCCCTTGGCACATTTTATGAATGGAGATGCCAGAGGTGTTTGAGCTGATCACGGTTCCTTCTTTTAAGAAAGGGACCAATTTTTTGAAAAGTTCTCTCTTCGTGTTCAGATCCTCGATGATCACTTCGATGATCCAATCCGCCTCCGAAACCCAGGAGAGATGATCTTCAAAGTTTCCCACGGTGATGAGCTCCGCATCGTCCCTCAAATAAAGGGAGGCTGGCCTGGTTTCTTGAATTCTGTTCTTCCCCTGAACCGCGAACCGATTTCTCACCCCGGGACTTTCAAAGGTCAACCCCTTCTTCTTTTCTGCTTCTGTCATTTCTGGCGGCACAATATCGAGGAGAAAGGAAGGAATCCCCACATTGGCCAAATGGGCAGCAATGGCGCTTCCCATGACGCCTGCCCCTAATACCGCTGCCTTTTTGATCTTCTGTTTCATCGTTCACCCCTCTTCTTTAATAAAGTGGAAAATCAAAAGATTTGGTTAAAGGTTAGGGTTACGAAGCCCGTTTCGGCTACTGGTTAAGGTTACGTGTAAAAAATTAAGGACGATAAACGTAGCCTTTTATTAACGACACGGGCATCGTTACCGTTACCATATAACGAACCCCTTATTTTCTAATAAAAACATTAATCAGATTCTGTTTGGAGATTTGCCCTGAGGTGATAAGAGATAATTGATCCCCTCTGCCTAAGAGCCTGTGCTGGAGCTCTCGTGTAGAGGTTCCCTCCCCAACACCTTTTTCCACCTCATATTTTATATTTTCTAAATGCTCAATCTTACGATGAATGGCCTCTTCTGGTCGATCGATGAAACCGCTGAAGGCACAGAACATCTTCTTGGGATGAAGGGCAGCCACCTTCTTCAGGGAATCAATAATAGAATAGATATTTTCATCCTCCCTTAAATATTTCATTTGTTCGCTGATGAAGAGGTCCCCAGAAAAAAGCCATCCCTCATTCGGCTCATAAAGACAGATATGGTCATCTGAATGTCCGGGTGTAGGAATGACCAAAAAAAGGAAATTTTTGGTTTGAATCTTTGAATCCAATGCTCTCGTCTCTGAGGGATGAGGACATCCCCAAACCAAACGCCGATACCATGGTACCCACTGAGTGGGGTCTTGTAAATAAAATAATGTTTTGGGATGGGCCAGCGGTAGGAGGCCATACTTTTCTCTAATCCAGAAGTTATTCCCTGTGTGATCCTCATGGTGATGAGTGTTGACAACGATATCAGGATGAAGTGTGTCTAAGAGTTCCAGAAATCTATCTCGACCAAAGGCGAAGCCCGTATCAATCAAGAGACCGTCAACAAAAAAGGCATTCACCTTGTAAAGAGGAAGGCCCAAAAATCGACTGGTCATTCGAATAGAATTCACAGGACCATTTCGTCTAAAGTATATAGAGATTCGATTCATGCCCTACTCTATTTGATAATCACTCCATTAATGATGAAATTGACAAACTCATTCGTCTGGTTCAATCCAAACGGATGGGCAGGACTATTTCTCCCATAGGTCAGGCCTTTAAATAATAAAAAAATGCATTGCCCGACGACTTTTTCGTCCATTTTACGAAAGACACCCTTTTCAACGCCCTCTTTAAGAATATTAACGAAAATCTCCTCAATCCCTGTTTCAATGACGTGGGGTTTGTCCTTTAGGAATGGCGCAAAGAATCCTGATTCATCATGGAGGACACTGACGATAAATGGATTTTGATCGAGGTATTTGTTAGCTAATCGAATGTAAGTCTGAAGTTTTTCCGCTGGTTCCGTGATTTTATTAATCTGGTTCAGAATGGCCTTTCTAACGGATAAAGCTTCAAACATGAAAAGCTCTTCGAGAATCTTCTCCTTATTTTCAAATTCCTGATACAAGGTCCGCTTTGAAATATTGGCGTCCTTGGCGATTTCATCAACAGTAGTCTTATTAAAACCGAACCTTTCAAACTTCTTTTTGGCAAGGGTTAGAATTTGAGCTCTTTTTTCTGATTCCATAAAAGCCAGGAAACCAATTTAGTTTTCCAGTTTTCTACCATAACCCTCCATTCTTGTCAAGAAAATTAACTTCATTTATTCGCTCTCCACCTGAACCACTGCTCCATCCCCTTGGGCTAATCCTCCACAGATGGACGCAACCCCAATTCCTCCCCCTCTCCTTCTCAATTCGTAAATCAGGGTCATCAGAATTCTTGCTCCGCTTGCGCCCACGGGATGGCCAATGGCGATGGCGCCCCCATTGACATTTGTTTTTTCTAATAGGGCTTTCATCTTTTCAGCATCTCCATCAGCCAGAATCTTTGCGCTCACCAGAGGCATGGCAGCAAATGCCTCGTTGATCTCAATAAGGTCAATTTGATCGAGAGTGATTTGAGCCTTCTCCAATGCCCTTTGAATGGTGAAGCCTGGAATGGCTGCAATCAGACGGGGCGTTGTGGCGGTGGCAACCATAGAAAGGATCTTGGCTAAGGGTTTCAGCCCCTTCTCCTTTGCCTTCTTTTCACTCATAATCAGGATAGCTGAAGCGCCTGTATCCAACCCCGGGGCATTTCCCGCTGTGACCGTAGGGCTGCCGTAAACAAGAGGCAATTTGGAGAGCTTTTCAAGTGTGGTATCTGGTTTTGGCAATTCATCCTTTTCAAGAATAATGGGGGGGCCTTTCTTTAATGGTATTTCAATCCTCATCAATTCCTCGCCCAGCTTAAATTTCCCTTCAGCAAAAGCCTTCGCATATCTCATCTGGCTTTGATAA
>PEUO01000216.1:17801-18082 GCA_002780715.1 Deltaproteobacteria bacterium CG03_land_8_20_14_0_80_45_14 | reverse complement strand
GAGGGAAGAGAACCTCTCCCTCCATGAAAATTTTTTCCCTTTGGGCCCGATTTTGGGATTTATCTTACACCATCCATAGATAACGAAGATAAAGAATAAAGAAACGATTAACCCTGGAAAGAGAGCAGCCAGAAACAGTTTTCCGATTGATTGTTCTGTAATCATGCCAAAAACGATGAGCGTAACGCTTGGCGGGACGAGGCTGCCAAGAGTCCCTCCGATGGCAACGATTCCTGTTGAAAGTTTCTTGCTGTACCCATATCGATCCATTTCAGGAACAG
>PEUO01000216.1:7861-17674 GCA_002780715.1 Deltaproteobacteria bacterium CG03_land_8_20_14_0_80_45_14 | reverse complement strand
GTACAACCTTTTTGCAATTCCGGCATTAAAAGCAATTTGACCCATGAGGACAAAGAGGGGAATGACGGTAAAACCATAATTGGCAAACACATCAAAAATATCCTTGGCCAACAAATTCAGCGCAGCTTCAACAGAGACGATATAGCTGAAGCCCAAAAACCCAACCAGCGCCATGGCAAATCCTAACTCAATCCCTGTAAGGAATAATCCCAACACCACTGCCAGGCCTAAGATTCCAACCATCACCTCATTCATATTTCCCCCAGAAGATCTTTAATACATCGCAAACCATCACCAGGCATTGGATGAAACAGCAGATGCCCATTCCATAAGCAACCGGAAAGAAAGGCATTTGTAAGGTAAGGGAGACTTCTTTAGTTTGTTGTAAATCCATGCCATATTTGATCAGATTCCAACCAATCAGAAAAAATAATACGATCACAAGACATCTTGTAATAATATTAAAATAATTTCTTACTTTTTGTGAGAATCTTAAAATAAGAAAATCGACATAGATATGACCCCTTACCCAGGAAGTGAAAGGAAGGGCAAACCCTATGACGACGGCCCCTGAAAAAGCCACCAGTTCATAGGTGCCTAAGATGGGTCTCCTAAAGTATCTTAAAATCACATCCGTGACGGTGAGAAGCATGAGGAAGGTAAGGCTTATCCCGGCAATGATATTTATAAGGTGAGTTAATATATATACTTTTTTTAAAAACCCTTTCATAAATCACTCCTCATCTAATGAATGACAAATATCCTTCTCATTGCATTCAGAAATGAAAGAAAGGGGGGTTCTGGATAGATAAAAAGAGGGGAGGGAGATTTACCCTCCCCTTCCACTGTTTTACTTTTGAAGCTGATACGATCGCTCCAGATAGAATTTTAGAGCTTCCTCTCCAGGTAAACCTTTAGCTTTCATATTCTTTACATAGTCATCGTAGAGGGGCTTGACCAACTTGCCCCATTTCCAATCCTCTTCCTGAGAAAGGGGGATAATTTTGTTGCCCAGTTTAAGGGTAAATTCTCTTCCCGCTTTATCGACCTCATCCCAAGTGCTTCCTTGCTTTACGATCCACTCTTCATTGACCTTTTCGATAATCTTCTGGATATCCGGAGATAAAGAATTCCACTTCTTCTTATTCATAACTACAAAGAACCCTGTGCTGTAAGAAGAGCCAAAATTCTCAGTGGTAAATTTCACCACCTCTCCCCATTTCCAGGTCTTCAGGGCTTCTTGAGGGGCCATCGAACCTTCCACCACTCCTCTGCTTAAAGAATCGTAGGTCTCGCCCATTGCCATGGCAACAGGAACTCCACCAAGATTTTTTACGATTTTTGCAGCCAGACCCGTACACCGGATCTTCATCCCTGTGAGATCCTCAAGCTTACTGACTGGCTTTTTCGTGTGGAGAATCCCGGGTCCATGGCCATGGAGGTACATCACTTTAACTTCGTCTAATTCCTTGGGTTTAAACTTATTATAAAATTCATTGAAGAGTTTTGTGGCCACCAAACCGCTTTTAATACCCAAAGGCAGGTCAGCAACCTCTAACAAAGGGAATTTCCCTCGGGTATAAGCAAGGACTGAAAAACCGATATCGGAAATCCCTTTGACCACACCATCATAACACTGAGGCGCTGGGGTGAGTGTGCCGCTATAAAACATGGTGATTTGAACTTTTCCGCCTGTCCTTTTCTCAATCTCCTGCGCCCACTCCGTTGCGACCTTAGCTTGTGGAGCAGGGGCGGGAAAGAAGATGGAGTAATTCAGTTTTGTCTGCGCAAATGCTGAGGATGTAAAAATCGCCAATCCAATCACTGATAGACATAAACATAAAGATAACAACTTCCAATGTCTCATTTTCCTAACCTCCTTTTGAAATTAAGCAGTTATAATTAAAAATATTACTCCCTAAAATTCTCCTAACCACCCCCTTCCTAACCTTTTTGACGAAAAAAGTCTACATTAAATTCAAAATAGTAGCCGAAACTTTTCAAAATAAGATAGGGGGCAATCCAAAATCCCCCCCTATTTATATTGAGAACTTTTTAACAAGTATATTAGGAACAAAAATTTTGTCAAGGAAAATCAGTAGGCAAATTCTAAAGGAGGGTCAACTGGATACGAAGGATTTATTTGAAAATTAAGGAAGTAATAGCGCCAACTCCCAACCGCTTCAATGCCTCACCATGCTGCTCCAGAGAGGATTCTATTCCTGCTTTCAACTTTAAAGACAATATCTTATCCTTCGGTAATTCCTTTTCGAGGAGCGACAGGGTAGCAACCAAACAATCTACGATCCCTTTAGTAAAATTTTTTACTCCAATCTCCCCTGTAAATTGGATCGTTCCCTCCCGATATTCGAATTCACCGGCAAATGGATCGAGAAAAGCAAATTCTACTGATTTTTCTATGAGGGATTCTTTAAATAACTTAAGAAATAGTCCTTTTCTTCGTAAGGATCCATCTACCAACCTCTCTGCTTGGGAAAGAACTTCTTGGAAGATCGTGATGAGTTCTTTCAGCTCTTCCCCTCGTCCTGGAACTTTTTTTTCTTTTATTTCCTGGGTCTCTTTAGTTTCTTTAGTTTCTTTAGTTTCTTTGGTTTCTTTGGTCTCCTTCTTCAGAGTTTTACTTTGACTACTGTAAACATCAAAAATGGCCCCCTGCTTGATGGCATTTTCCACAAATATTGAAATTGACTTTCGGCCAAACACAGAGGGCCCAGATTCCGGAGTGGTGAACATTTCCACCGGCTCTCCTCCCTCAAGAAACAGGACGCCCATGGCTTGGTGTTCTTTTGTGAGAACCTCTATGAAACCATTATGTTTTTCTTCCCTCAATTTCAGAAGAAGCCGGTCTAATTGGGTGAAATCCGTGGAGAGCCCCTTAAAGAGGATCTCGTGTTGGAGGTTGCTGGCCACAATGGCCACTCGTTCGGGTGACAATCGGTAGATGTTAATCACTCCATCCTTTTGATTCGAGAGGGTGAGAAGAGTCTGAATCGCCTCCTGACCAATGATACTTTTTGAATCTCCCCCAATCTTGGCCTCTGCATTAATGATCTCCCCAGAATCAACAAAGATAACCCCTTTATTTTCAGGAAATTCAATTTCAATGATTCCGCTAAAATCTCCTGTTCTTAAGGTTGATAAAAGGGCAGGAAAATCTGTATACACTGTTGATAAATTTTTATGTACCACCTCTCCCCTTGGAAATATCATGGCCTCCCCCTTAAAAAGTTCGGAGTTTTTAGTTCTCAGTTCGGAGTCTTTAAAAATCTCCGAGCTCCCAAATCCGAACTAAAAAACTCAACCCTTCGACTCCACAGCATAAATGCTGGGGCTTGCCTTCGACCCGAGCTCAGGCCGAGGGGCTCAGGGTTGACCCTGAGCGGCGCTTCTTCACCCCGCCTTTAAAGGCGGGGGCTTGGCGCCGCCGAATGGGTCAATTTTTATCGGGCCTCCCTTCTCTTCTGCAACCGCTCAATGGCAGCCTTCACACTTGTCTGCATCCGCTCGATTGATTCGGCCAGAGCGCCCACTTCTCCTTTCTCCTTGATCTGGATCGGGGTATCCAATTCCCCCATGCTAATTTTATCAGCGACTTCTGAAAGATAGCGAATGGGATGAATCACTGAACGGGCATAGAAGTAGATTCTCACCAACAGAACAAGGACAACACACAGAATAACCACATAAAATATTTTGATTTTGTTCCCATATTCTTCCAAATAATTTTCTTCGATCTTTTTCATTCTCCCTGTAATGGCTTTTGCGGGCCTCGAAAATTCATCAATGTAAGTGGTTGCTGCAACAATGAGGTCCGTATCTTTTACGGGGGCTAAATACATAAATTTGGGACGGATCTTCCCGTCTGCATCCTTCCAATCATAATAACCAGAGGCTGATCCTTTCAGACTGGCTTCCAGTATCTTCCAGAAAGCAGGGAGTTTAGTGGAAAGATCATGCAAATCTGTCCCCACGATTTGGGGATTCACATGGAAGTAGTTAATTCCCTTATCATCATGAACTGCCGTATAACCCGTTTCTCCAACCTTTTGGACAGCAATTGACTTCAGCCAAGGATCCCTTAGTAAATCCTCCCTTTTCATCTTGGGATGCAATTTGATAAAAATTTCAATCTCCGCGGCGACATCGATCGCCTTCTCTCTGATGATCTTTTCTCCCAACTTATCTAAAGAGAACTTGGATTCTTTCAAAGAGGTGGCGCTTAACTCCTTCAAGCTTTCAGATCCAATGTCTTTAATGCTCATTATACGCACTTTCCCAAAATCTACACTAAAGAAAACGATGACCCAGATCACTAAAAAAGCTACCAAAATAGGGATCAACGTCCCTATCAATAATTTTGGTAGCAGACCCAATCCGCTTCTCTTTTTAACTGCCATGGGGGCCCTCCTTTTGAAATTCCCTGTCCAGAGGACGGGATCCTCGATTTGTTTTCTATTTTTCGGTCGAGAAAAATTCCATGATGGCTCTTTTAAACTCTTTCCTTCTATCGTCATGAGGGACCTCTTCCCCCAATGCCTCGACAAAGGACAATAATTTATCCTGTGGAAAAGAATCCCTTTTCTCTCCGAATTCAATGAGTTTATCGTCAATGACGAAAGGGGAAACTGCTCCCATCACCTTTTTCAACTCATTTTCAACCGCTGAGAAAAAACTCTCTCGTACCATTTTTTTCTTAACGGGTTTTTGTTCATTCGCCTGCTCCATTAACCCTGCCTGGACAAGTTGATAAATGGTCCTTAAAACTTTAAACTCATCAAAATTGAGAGCTTTCGCAACTTCTGATACATTCCTCATCCCGTTTGACAAAGCCAACACATTCCATTGATCAGCGCTAATATTTTTATTCTCCCCATCTCTCTGAACGGAAAGACGGAAAACAGCATTGTTGGAAGGGATCACCTCTCGGATCTTCTCCCACTCCATTTTTTTTGAAGACCAATTTAGTAGTAACTGTTCGGAGGGATAAGGGATAGTCCTTTGGTTTGGAGAAACGTCTGGTTCAAAATCAACACGGCCTGTTTTCCAGCTCATAATTGTAAAAAAGGCATATTCACCGAAAAAATCTAAAGTTTTGGCATGAACGATATTCCCCATCTCCAGATTCATCTCTCCTTGTTCCTTCCCCTTAAAGGTCAACCTTCCGGTCTTCTTACTCACTAATAAAGGTTTGAGTATATCGAAGAGTTTTATTTGGGAAAGGTCACCCAAAAATAATTCAGGCATAAAAATTCCTCGATTAAGTAAACCCCGTTAGAAAGAACGTGGCTTTGACCCCGCCCTTTCTTTGAGGAATTGAAGTTTTATTTATATCATCCCCGCCATGAATGGCTGGGCTTTCTAACTGGGTAAACAAGCAATTTAAATGCCAAAAAACGGCACAATTTAAAATCTGACCAGATGTAATGGTAATATATTGAAATTAAAATAATTTTCTAATTTTCAGAAATGAGCGAAGAATTCTTTAGGATTTTGAAGTATGAGAATAGTATAAGTGACTGGTCAAATATTGTTCACATTAAATGACATTTCTTGTCCAGAAGCCAAGGGGATCGTATTTTCTTATCATTCTGAGTTCAGATCGTGTAGGAGGGCTTGTTTTTACATTTTTTGGCGCACATCTCAAATTCCACCCGGTATTTTCAATAACTTCCTCAACAGTGGCTCCAGGGTGAATCGAATCAAGAACCATCTCTTTTGTTTCAGAATCAAATCTCAATATTCCTTTAGTTGTAATCACAGCACAAGGACCTCCTCCCTTTAAACCGTTTTTCTCTCTCCAACCCCTTCCATCTCCAAAGCCAGGTGAGGTAATATAGCTCACCTTCTCCAGGAATCGACGCTTCTCATGTTTCATAATGATAACAAACCGCTTGGAGAGCGATGCGATATCACTCCCCCCACCACTACCGGGAAGTCGAATCTGGACATGCTTCCTTCCTCCAATATAAGTTGTATTGAGGTTGCCAAAACGATCCACCTCAGCCCCTCCAATAAAACCCAAACTCACCCTTCCGTTCTGTAAAAGCGCCATGATGTCCATCATCGAGGTCGTCCAGATTGCGCCCTCAATATTGGAAGGATCTCCCATCGTGTAGAGGGCATCGCCTGCTGGCTTATCTCTCAAGATCCCATTCTCAAAGATCCCGATGGCATGAGGGGCATGGGTGTCCTTTGCCAATTGGAAGGCCAAAAGCGGAAGCCTCATCCCTACAAAAACCACATCATCGTCACGAATTTCTCGCGCCCCCGCGACAACCATTAGCTCTTGCATTGTATATTCAAGGCCCAATCTTGCCTCCTCTTTAAAAGCGGAAATCAGGACATCAGGTGATCAGGATTTCGCTATCAGGATATCGGGATATCAGGTTAAACCAAAAACATTTTTATTTTTTGCCTGCCCTGAGGTCCTGATACCCTGGTTACCTGCTCCCTGATGACCTGGTCACCTGATAACCTCTCAGTATCCATAATCTACCGGTATGGATTTTCTATGGTGTTTCACCAAAAGGGATTTAATTTTTTCTTCGCCTAAGAGTTTGAGATATTCTTCTCTACCCTTTACTCCTAAAACCCATTTCTCAAGCCACTTCAAATATCCTTCTCTGTCTTTTGATTCCTGATGGTAGGTCATATATTTTTCATGGTCTCGATTATAATAGCCTTGCATAGGTGATGGGTGAGATCCCCATGGTTCTTGAATCACAGCGCTGGCTAAGAATCCAGGGATGAGGGTGCGGTTCGGGTCTCTCCGGATCACTTTTTTGCTGACTATTTCTTCCACTACCACAAGCGCTTTTCGAGCCGCCAGAGCCGACTCTTTGGTCACCCCACTTCCACCCCAAAAATGAGTATTCCCTTCCTCATCTGCCCTCTGGGCTTGAACGATGGCTACATCAGGTTTCAGAGCAGGGACTAAGACCAGTTTTTCTTTTGTATAAGGACATTCCATCTCCTTAAAGGGCTGCCTTTCTGCCATCATTCCTGTGCCTAAAAGGCTCTTCGTTGGGATGAAGGGAATGCCGAGGGCCCCTGCATGAAGGGCTAACGAGATGGTAAAATTGGTGTAATCTTCAATCTCGATCTTTCTCGGGACCCCTTCCTCAACAGCCCTTCTCATGTTATAACCCACCCCCATGATGACATTTCCTACCCAGGCAGCAATCACCTTCTTCGCACAGCCAGAACCGATCATTTGATCAAAGAGCATATCCGAGATGGGAGCTATGAGGGTAAGATCTTTTTTTCCCTGGCGGATGATCTCGTGCCCGACCGCAAACGGGATGGCAGCTTCTAAGGCAGCGCCCATGACAATGGAGTCGCCGTCCTCAATGAACCGAGATACCGCCTCTTTCATCGAAAAGATCTTGTGTGTCAATGGGGTCCTCGCCGAATTTGAAAAGCATGGAAGAATGGAATGATGGAACATTGGAATACTGGGTTAAGAAAAAATATTTTTGTTTTGACTCTCTTCACATTATTCCATCATTCCAGCATTCCAATATTCCTTGGAATTATCCTTTTGGATTTTGAGTTTCTACTGGTTTTTTATCTGAATGGAATCCATCATTTCTATGTAAGTTTTTTGGAAGATTTCATAAACCCTTTTCTCATTTCCAGAGATCAGCCCTTTTCCCCAATCATCCCCTTTTTCTGAGACCTTTATCCCAAAGGAATTAATATCCTTTGAATATCTGAAGAAGACAGCGTGCTCTCCCTGATAGAGGAATAAAAATTGTCCTTGAAGAGCCCAACGGGAGGGAATGATGAGCCCTTTCTTCACGATGGGTTGAAGGGAGGGAGCATCAGGGTTCCATGCCATTAATTGAATGAGATAATCCATTTCTAATCCTCCCCTCTTCACCTTCCCTTTCGAATACAATCTTTTCTCTGTATAGGGTTTTAAAGGGGTTACGGTCATCGGCCCGGCTTGAGGGTTAGTCTTATCTGCGATTTGAAGGATGAGCATTTCTTCAACCTGTTTCCCCTTGGGTTTAACAAGGAAATAGACACGGGTAAGCGAACTCTCTCCTGGATTTTCATGTGAGAAAGAGTGGACGAGGTTAAATTCAGAAGGTAATGTTAAAGTGAAGGGCGGCTTCTGGGAGACTAATTTCTTTCCTTGAACTTCTAAGTCCTTCTGGGCAGCGCTGGCCGTGGCCCCTGTGACTAAGATTAACCCGATCAATGCAATAATAATTTTTCTCATGGTTACTTCTCTTTCTCTTTTGTCCCCTCCCCCTTCGATGGGGGGGGTGGGGGTGGACATAGATTCATCTCCCCACCTTTACCCTGTTAGATAAGGCTTTATTATGTAACTCTGCAAGAAAAAACCACGTATCTAACAGGGTGAATCCTCCCCCGCAAGGGGGGAGGAAATTTTAGGGGCGTTATTCTACGCTTTCTTTTTTGTTAGCAACTCTTTCAATTTAGCTCCTATTTGAGGACTTTTATTCAGTATATCTTTCCAACCTTCCTCGTAGGCAACTTTCAGGAACTTTTCCTTTTCTGCAGTAGGCAGGTCAATAACCTGGATACCTTCTTTAGGAGTATGGGGCGTTCCTGTTTTGCAAGGTCGTCAAATAACGCCACTACCCTTTTCTCCGCTTCTATGGCTGCTTCAGTGAACAGGTCAGAAATGGGGTCAGGTTCTGCCCCTCACCCGAACCTGTAACTAACTCGGTTTCGAGTCGTACCGACTGGGGAGCATTTCTGCTTACCCCGCCGTGTTGAATAGGGCGGTACGAGGGCACAACATCGTTTCTAGGTCGCAGAGTGAATCTATCTCTCTGCAGTTCCGTCTCAGACGGGATTGAACCTCAATAAGTGTTTGGTGCAGGATCTTTTCTTGCACCCATGCAGAAACCAAGTCAGAACAACTGCCAACAGGCAAAAGAGTCCTTGTTTATTAAAACGAAAAACAATTTCTTTTTCGCTTGGGATTACTTTTCCCTCTTGGCATCGGAGGCCTTATAAGTGTTAGGCTGTTTACCGATTAAACGATAATTTCCCCTCATTGTATTTGTGAATCAACATTGATATGAGGGATTGATACGGTATCCCCTCTTCAATTGCTTTAGCCTGAATTTTCTTTAAATCTCGTTCACTCATTCGGATATTGATCCGCTTTCGTTTGCTCAGGCTATAGCGGGTATATTCCTCGTATTGCTTTTTTTCTTTCTTAGTGAGGTCGGAAATCCATTCTTCATTCTCAAGTGATTTTGCCAATTCCATTTCGTCTTTATCCAAATATGCTGGTTTCTTCATTTCTTGCCTCCCAAATACTTCTTTGTTGCTTTGCTATTTGGTATTATTGTTTTCAAAAATATTTTCTCGTTATCCTCAATATATGGCACCGAATAGATATAATTCTCAATCTTTACCAAAAAAACCTTCTGATCCGGATATTTTGCCGGATTTGGATGTTTTATTCTGTCAACCAAATCTCCTAATGCAATGGCCAATTCGACCTGTTCAAATGACACGCCTCTTACTCTCTTGAGCATTTCATTTTTCTCATCAGACCAGTCAAAATATTTCATGAACGTGTGCCTATTGTATTCTCTGTTATATAATAACGATGATTCTCGTCTCTGTCAAATTATTCTGACTTGTATGCTAACGTTAAAAGCTCAGCGGTGGCTGTCAGCCATCCGCTGGAGTGACTTAGGCCCTCATTATTTTCTTTTGAAATTCAGTAATCAAGTCTACGTCCGGCAACTTTATTTATTGCTTGTAAAGTGTATAGTTTAGTTTTGACCCCAAGTCCCCTTA
>PEUO01000216.1:7254-7841 GCA_002780715.1 Deltaproteobacteria bacterium CG03_land_8_20_14_0_80_45_14 | reverse complement strand
CCTGGATATTGTCAATCAGCTTATTAAAATAATTTGGCACTTTGGTTTCAAAAGTCATCTGCTCGCCGCTGGTGGGGTGTTTGAAGGAAATCGATTTGGAATGAAGCGCTAAACGCCTGTACCCATCCTTGGTTTTACCATATTTACGATCGCCTACGATCGGATGTCCCTTATCAGCCATATGTACACGTATCTGATTCTTCCTGCCGGTCAAAAGATTAATCTCCAGCAGACTAAACTGCTTGGTCTCTTTAAGCACCTTATAAGCAGTATGTGCCAGTTTGCCTTTTGTGACATCAGGTGTGGAATAGACGACATAAGCCTTGTTCTCAGACAGGTATGAGGTAATCATTCCCTCTTTTGGGGCCAACTGACCATAAACCACTGCAACATATTTCTTTTCCGTGCCTTTCCACTGAGCCTGCAAATGGTACTTAACTTCCTCGCTTTTTGCAAATATCAGTACGCCGGATGTCCACTGGTCCAGCCTATGAACAATGAAAATTCGGTTTCGCGACTTTAGACACCCTTTGCGTACATAATCGGTTAGAATGTAGTAAGCCGTCTTGAATTTATTAGTCTCCGTC
>PEUO01000216.1:0-7233 GCA_002780715.1 Deltaproteobacteria bacterium CG03_land_8_20_14_0_80_45_14 | reverse complement strand
GGCAGATGTTTGCTGGTCGAATGTTTTTTCTTAAGCATACTGAGTACTCTTCTATCTTGTGCAAGTTTACTTGTGCAGTTTATAGCCTATTGCCACATTGCTATCGAGTCACAAAACATGGGAAATCAGGGATATATCCTTGCTTAGTTATCCCGACACATCGGGGCTAATCTTTATTTCCAATAGAATAGGTGATTGTCCCTAATATTCAATATTCAAAAATTAGTATGGTGTCCACAGATTTCAGATTTCATGAGAGGCTAACGCCGCGGCTCACCGGGAGCCGGATTTATCGGCGATCCGGTGGAGACGCTTGTTAGCGCTTCCCTATCCCATTGGATTTTGTGGATTTTGGAATAAAACAGAAAACATCAATTTGATCCTTTCAAACAACACTTTTTATATTTCTTCCCACTTCCGCATGGACAAGGATCATTTCGACCAACTTTCGGTACTTGTAACGGCTGCTGGGGGGCAAAATGCTTCTTTTTACAATGGGCATATATGCCTTTTAGCTTTATATGCCTTTTAAATAGCCTTTTGTAAAAATCAGGAATCTGCTCCTCTATGGCTGATTTCACAGTTTTGATAGGAACAGAAAATGTTCTCTCTTCAAGAGTTCCCCACAGCTTTTCCCTATAATTCAATGTCACTGAGCATAGCTCTTTTCCTGTTTTTTCAAATTCCGCGGCAGAAAACATAGTTAAAGTCGTATCAGTGCATGAACAATGAGACAATAAGCAATATTGGTCAAAAATTATGCATTTAATACCATTTATGCTAACCAACATCTGGTCGCCATATGGAAGGACATCATTGTATGCTGACATTAACCCATTTTTTTCTATTTCATGGTAATCAAAGTGAGCATCAATTGAATCAAGGGGGGCCTCCTCACTTCTCTTGTTTTTGTATGCGAAATACATTTCCCATAAGAAGTGAAAATCAGTTTCATCTAATTTGGATAAAAGCAAACTCGCAAACTCTAAATCTTCTATGGGAACCTTTTTCTCATCTTTATAACCCAGTTTTCTTTGAATAATATCAATATCGACTCGGTGAGAAGACATGAAGTTATCTTTATGTCGCACAGGGGAAAGATTCAAATAAACAGTGCCACAAGAGCAGACAGGATTGTCACAAGAAAGAAGAGAACATTCATATTTATCGGTGATGTCTCCATCTTGGATAGTGGCAACTATATTTTTCGTTTCACAATCAACTGAGAATACCATTTTTCTTCCTTATTGCTTTTGCGCTAATTATACTGGATCGGTTTATTCCTTCGATTTATGTTCAACGATACTTTATTTTAACCAAAGAAACAAATAATTCCTGAAGGACAATCTCCTTAACTGTCGTAATTGATTCATAATATCATATTATACAGAATCCGTATATCATAGGCAGGAACTTATATGAGAGAGAAAAAGTTACCTTCACAAACCCTTCCCGATTTTCAGCAATATCTGTGCCGGAAAAAAGCGTAATCTTCTACGCCTATTGGGCCAACCGATATCTCACGTTCTCAAAACGCCTGAAGAATGCTGATGCGGCAGAGGCGCTCCGGCGATTTCTGGAGGATCTCCAATCCCTGGAAAACATTGCCGACTGGCAGATCCAGCAAGCCAAAGAGGCCATTCAGCTCTACACCGACCATTTCCACGGCGGAAAAAAGGCCGGTATTGCTCTGGAAAATGCCTACGACATCAGGACCATCCAGGAATTACTCGGTCGCCAGAATCTTCAGACCACCATGATCTATACCCATGTGGCGAAGAAGAATGTTCTTGGTGTGCGAAGTCCTCTGGATAAATAATTTCTTTGCTTCAACGGTACGCTGAGACTTGCCTTGATTCAATTAACGTCATCCTGAACCAAACCCTGAAGCAAGTAATGTCATCCCTCCCTGAACTTGATTCAGGGTATTTCAGGATCAGGGTCTGCGATTTCAGTAACAAAGTCTTCGATTTCCTTTCTTTATCATAAAGATTATTTTACTATAAATTTATGTGGACAAGAAGAGAACTCATAAGAACTTGGTTTTGGGCTTCTTTGTCTTGCCTCATTCTTCATCCCCTCTCAATCTGCTGGGCAAGGACAAAAAAGATTCTTCCTAAAGGCTTCTCAAAGGGAGAACTCAAGGACATGAATCCAGCGGAGATCGATAACCGAAATCTCGAAGTCGATCCCATCGAAAAATTCGGGACCATGGGTCCAACTGATGTTGCGATTGACTTAAAAAGTTATCGACTCAAACTCACAGGGAAAGTAGTGCGCCCTCTTTCGTTGAGCTACGATCAAATTCTCAAGTATCCCTCATTGACTGAGGTGGTCCTCCTCATCTGTCCTGGTTTCTTTGCCAATAATGGCCGTTGGACAGGGGTGAATTTGAAAAATTTACTTCAGGAAGCTCAGATTAAAAAAGAAGCTCAATATATCGATATCAACGGAGCAAATGAAAAGGGTGTCAGAATTCCACTAAAAACAATCAATCAAAAAAGGATCTTTTTGGCCTATCGCGTGAATGGGGAAACACTTCCTCAGAAACACGGTTTCCCCCTAAGATTGGTCTATGAAAACGCCTACGGGTATGATTGGGTAAAATATGTTGATGAGATTGTCGTCTCTTGATTTATAAATGCCGAAACTTGACTTGACAGACATCGTCAGATTGACTTCTGACTGGCGACTTCACCTACCTAATGTTGATTCCAGGATATTTCTGAGGTGTAAAAATTACAGAGTGAAATACGCAAAAAGGCAGGGCCACTGATATGAAATGACCACATTGATTTATAAAATCCCTCCCCGCCTCCCTTTGCCCTCCAGGTCAGCTTCCGGCTCGTAGAGCCATCCAGCTCGGAGAGAGACCGCTCCGGGTCGGAGACTAAAGGGAGGGATTACCCCTCTTTGATAAAGAGGGGCGAGGGGAGATTTTTTGGATATGTCTTCTCAATTGAGGAGTCCGGGTAAAGGAATTAGAATTATCGCCACCTATGTTATAGAGGGTATTAAAGGCAAATCGGAAAGTCTACCTTTGGAGGTGGGATCACATCTTCAAACCTGAGGATAGCTCTTCTAAGGCTTCTCGATTTAGGATGAGAATTTTATTTTTCTTCACATCAATAATCCCTTTGGTTTTCATCTTTGCCAGAGTCCTCGAAAGGGTCTCACTAATCGTCCCCAATTTTGAGGCTAGTTGAGTTTTACTTAAATCGAGTTCAACCTCCTTGGGGCTCTTCCCTTCTTTCGAAAATTTCAATGAGAGATCGATCAGATATTTAGCCATTCTGGAAGAAACCTCTTTGAGGGAAAGCTCTTCGATCAACAATGCAAATCTCTTTAAATAATGGGAAAGGGTGACGATCATATTGATACTCAGTTGGGGATTCTTCTGGATCAGTTGGATAAAATCTCTTTTGGGAAAGAAGAGGAGTTGGGTATCACTCAAAGTTTCTGCAAAAGCCGGGTAAATTCCTTCAAGAAAGAGGGCCGCTTCAGCAAAGGCGTCCGGTGCAGAGACTATATGAAGGATCTGCTCTTTACCCTCTGATGAAACCTTATAAATTTTGACTTTTCCGGAGAGGATGACATAAAACCCTTTTGCCTCTTCCCCTTCAGAAAAGAGAACCTTCTTTTTTCCAACCTGCCTAAGGGAGGCAATGGCTCTGATCTTCTTCAGGTCTTCTTCTTTCAAGCCGGCAAAAAGAGGACATCGTCTTAAGAGGTCGGTAGACATACGCCACCTATCCAAGGCCTATGATGGAATGTTGTTCCGTTTCCCCATCATTCCATTATTCCGGTATTCCTATTTGTGATTAATTCGGACGAGGCATAATCTACTGTTTTTTTAGCCTTTTTTCAAGAAAAAAGAGACCCTCTCCACTCTATAAAGTGACTTAATAAATTATTTCAACAGGTTGGAAGATTATTGGACGACTACATCTTATCAGTTTTATTAACTCCTGAATGAATTACATGATATTGAAATAAAAGAAAGATTATGTTAATCTTGGTTGGAATTTAACAATATTGGAGGAAAATTTTTGAGTTCTCTTTATAAAAATCTGGTCTTCTGGGGAATTATCTTTGTCATCATGATTCTCCTCTTCAACCTTTTTTATAGCAAACCTCGTCAAACGGTCTTAGATAAAAATTATTCGGAATTCATCTCTGAGGTAGAGAAAAATCAGGTCCGTGAAGTGGAGGTCCAGGGTAGAAATTTGATTTGGAGAGATGTAGATGGCAAACATTATAAGACCTATGCACCTGAAGACCTTGAGATGATAAAAATTCTCAGAGAGAAGCGAGTGGTCATCAATGCAAAGAAAGAAAGTGACACTTCTTTCATGCAGATCATCATCACCTGGGCTCCGATGATTATTCTGATCGGTGTCTGGATCTTTTTTATGAAGCAGATGCAGATCGGAGGTGGAAAAGCCCTTTCGTTTGGAAAGAGTAAAGCCAAAGTTCTGACTAAAGAACTCCATCAGGTAACCTTTGAGAATGTTGCTGGAATTGAAGAAGCGAAAGATGAATTAGAGGAGATCATCGCTTTCCTCAGGGATCCCAAAAAATTTACAAAGCTAGGCGGAAGGATCCCTAAAGGTGTTCTCCTTATTGGCGCCCCCGGAACAGGCAAGACACTTCTGGCTCGAGCGATTGCGGGCGAAGCCGATGTCCCTTTCTTCAGTATCAGCGGTTCTGATTTCGTTGAGATGTTTGTTGGGGTTGGGGCCTCCCGAGTACGTGATCTCTTTCTTCAGGGAAAACGGAATGCTCCTTGTATCATTTTCATCGACGAAATCGACGCCGTTGGAAGGCACCGGGGAGCTGGCTTGGGTGGGGGCCACGATGAGCGGGAGCAGACCTTAAACCAACTATTGGTTGAAATGGATGGCTTCGAATCGAACGAAGGTGTGATCTTGATTGCGGCAACAAACCGGCCAGATGTTTTAGACCCCGCCCTGCTCAGGCCAGGTCGTTTTGACCGTCAAGTGGTTGTGCCTATCCCCGATGTGAAGGGAAGAGAGGAAATTATAAAGGTCCACTCTAAAAAGATACCGTTAGGTGAGAATGTCAATCTCACCCTCCTGGCCAGAGGAACTCCTGGATTTACTGGAGCTGATCTGGAGAACCTCGTGAACGAAGCAGCTTTACTGGCTGCTCGATTGGGAAAGGAACGGGTCGAGATGGCCGACTTGGAACAGGCTAAGGATAAAGTCATGATGGGTGTGGAAAGAAAATCCATGATCATTTCTCTTGAAGAGCGGAGAATTACAGCTTACCACGAAGCGGGCCACACCTTAGTGGCCAAAATGATTCCTGGAACAGATCCCATTCATAAAGTGACGATCATCCCCAGGGGCCGAGCCTTGGGCATCACCCAGCAGCTTCCTATTGATGAAAAGCATACCTATCCAAAAGACTACCTGCTGGATAATATTGCGGTCATGATGGGAGGAAGGGTGGCAGAGGAATTGGTGTTAAACAGTCAAACCACCGGCGCAGGGAATGACATCGAACGTTCCACAGAAATTGCCAGGAAAATGGTTTGCGAATGGGGAATGAGCGATAATCTTGGGCCCTTAGCCTACGGTAAAAAAGAAGAACAGATCTTCTTGGGAAGAGAGTTTGCTCAGCACCGAGATTATAGTGAAGACACGGCTCGGTTGATCGATAATGAAATCAGGGATATTGTGACCCAGGGTCATGAAAGAGCCAAAGAGATTATCCAGACGAATATGGCCATCCTCCATAAATTGGCTAATACCCTTCTTGAGAAAGAGGTTCTCGACGGGAATCAAATCGAAGCCATTATCAAGGGTGAGAATGTCTAGTCGAGATGAATCTGATTCGATGCCTTCACATCACGAATGCCAGCGAAGCCATCCAACAAATGAAAAAAGTGGGAGTGGATCCTATTGGCGTAAAGTTGATGGGAGGGAAAACCCTCAATTTCAATCTCAAGGTGGAGGGAATTGATCCTCGAACGGCAAACCTTCTCAAACAAGAATTGCTCTCACTGGGAGGAGATGTCGCTGTCGATGGAAGGGGGCTTGACTGCAGCGCCAACCAGACAGACGCCCTCCTCATGGGAACCCAAAAACATTTTGAAAAACTAATCCTCAAATTAGAACAATACCCGGACCTTCAACTTCTTGGACAGTCCATAAAAGAAACACTTAAAAATATTTCCAAAACCAATTACTCCATACGCTGCCGAAAACGGACATTGATACTGGGAAAACGAACCCTCTTGATGGGAGTTCTCAATGTCACCCCAGACTCTTTTTCAGATGGAGGCCTCTTTTTTGATAAAGAGAAGGCTAAAGCTCATGGATTGAGGATGGTTGAGGAGGGGGCAGATATCATAGATATTGGAGGAGAATCGACCAGACCAGGTTCAAAACCCCTTGAATTAAAAGAGGAACTTCGCCGGGTCATTCCTGTCATTGATTCTATTGCCAAGGAAGTGGATGTACCCATCTCAATTGATACCTATAAATCGACCGTCGCACAGAGAGCCATTGAAGCAGGAGCTGAAATTATAAATGATATCAGTGGGTTAAACTTTGACCAAAGCCTTGCGAAAGTGGCTGCCAAGGAGGATACTCCTCTTGTTCTCATGCATATCCGGGGAACCCCTGAAACAATGCAGAAGGACGTCCATTACGATTCCCTTTTTTCTGAAATACTCCAATACCTAAAGGTTTCCATTCAAAGAGCGGAATCGGCTGGATTGGACCCTCGGCAGATCATTATTGATCCTGGAATTGGTTTTGGAAAAACAGTTGAGGACAATCTGCTCATTATAAAAAATCTTTTTGAATTTCGAATACTTGGAAAACCAATCCTATTGGGGACATCACGAAAGAGTTTCATCGGAAAGATTCTGAATACCAAGGTCGGAGACCGATTGGAAGGGACACTTTCAAGCGCTGCTATTGGTGTTCTTAACGGGGCTCATATCATTCGTTCTCACGATGTACTCCAGACAAAAAAGGCCATTGCTGTGGTTGATGCCATTCGTCTGGCGGGGACATAAAAGTAGGGAACGGTTTGGCTCCGCCCCCGAGGGGCTTCTGCCCCGGAGGGAAACCGTTCCGTTTAAAAAATCTCCCCTTCCCCAATGGGAGACTGTGTCCTAATGGGGACAGGGGACAGAGAGCCAGCTTCGGGAGCTTTAGAATTGCGGTTATTTTAAGGTTATGGGCAACCATCCTGAAC
>PEUO01000021.1:10425-16609 GCA_002780715.1 Deltaproteobacteria bacterium CG03_land_8_20_14_0_80_45_14 | reverse complement strand
CGCTAAACGAAACGGGCCTCGTAGCCGTAACCTTAACCCAGAACCATTTTCATTGTTCGTGGGTGACGCTCCGCCATGAAGGATTAGTTAAAAAGGTTAAAATTTGTTCAAAAATATGAAAAGTTTGCACAAAAACTATCCACCTCTCATCAGCAAGATAAAGAAATTCTTTATCTAATTTCTAAGAATTTCTAATATTTTTCGCTAATTAAATAAGATACTTTGAGGTTTGGTATGGATATTGCTTTATATTTTCCTTGACAATATAATGATAAGAGGTTAATTTTTAACAAAATTTTGTTTTTTTTAATGCTCATAAACCAATTTTGTGAAAGGGAGGAGGTTTTTATGAGAAGGTTAATTGGTGTCTTTTTTGCCACGATTTTGATGTTTTCCTTCTGTTTTGTTCTTCCAGGATTGACACAAGAGACAAAGGAGACGGAAGGCGTGTATACCATCAAAAAAGGAGATACGCTCTGGGATATCTCCTCTAAATTTTTGAAAGACCCCTTTCTTTGGCCAAAATTGTGGGAAAGAAATCCTTATATTACCAATCCCCATTGGATCTATCCAGGGAATCCTATTCGCCTTTCCGCGATTGAGCCAGTGAAAAAAGAGGAACCTAAGAAGGTTGTCGAGGAGAAACCTAAAGGAGTGGTTAAAGAACCAGAGGTTAAAAAGGTGGAACCCCCCTTAGTAGAAAAGAAACCAGGGTTGGTCGCTGAGGTGAAACCTGTCCCTGTAGAGGGAAAGCCACCCGCCTTTCCTGAGGCTCGTTCTGCGGGATTTATGAGCGATATTGAATACCGGGGGATTGGCCTTATTTTAGAGAGCAAGGAAGGAAAAAGCCTTATGTCGGAGGGCGATATCGCCTACCTGGCCTTCAAAACCCCAGAGTCCATTTTGATTGGAAATAAATATACAGTCTTTCGCGCTTCAGAAGAGATAAAACATCCCGTCACTGATAAAAAGGTTGGGAGAAAGTATAACATCATAGGAAATGTTCAAATCATCGACCAATATGGCAATTTCTTTACGGCAAAGGTCATTGAATCCTTCGATGCTATTATGAAAGGGGATTTTGTCAAACCTTATTTGAGGGAAAAGATGGAGGGTGTGGTAGGGAAATAGTACAAACTAATTAAATAATTGTAATCAAATTAACCTGCCTTCGTCCGCCAACCTGCTTGCCGAACAAGTTTTTTGGCAGGCGAGCGCGGGCCTCGCGCAGGCGGGGCCCCAAGCACCATCATCAAAGGATAATGAGAAATCTTGCCTATGGCAAGCGGGTATTTTGGATTTGGTGATTGGAAATTTTATCTGGGCTTTGGAGATTCACCTTTTATCTCCTGAGCCTTTTTTTATCACCTGACCCAACTTCAGTCTATAAAGCGCTCTCTCACCTGAGGATCTTTATGGCCGAAGATATTTTTTATTGGTTGGCCTTAAGCCTCACCCCCGGGGTTGGGAGCATCCTCATCAAACGGCTCTTGGATCAATTCAAGACCCCGGAAGCTATCTTCCGCGCCCCGATGAAGGAATTATTAAAAATTGAAGGGTTGGGAGAAAATGGTGCTCGTGAGATCCAAAAGGGTCCTTTGGAAAAAGCGGTGGGAAGGGAGTTGTCTTTATTGGAAGAGGCGGGAGGAAAGATTGTTACTTTAATGGACGATGACTATCCAAAGCGTTTGAAGGATATTTACGATCCTCCCGCACTGCTTTATCTCAGGGGGGAATTAAGAAGAGAGGATGAATTGGCCGTTGCCATTGTCGGAAGCCGAAAGACCTCTCCTTATGGGAGATGGATCACAGAAAAGATCGGTCAGGATCTTGCCCGTTATGGAGTTACCGTTGTGAGCGGAATGGCGAGGGGTATCGATTCAGTGGCTCACAAGGGAGCGCTTCAAGGAGGAGGGAGAACGATTGCAGTGCTGGGTTGTGGTGTAGATGTGATCTATCCCTCTGAGAATCGAAATCTCTTTTATCAAATCATCGAACATGGGAGTATCCTTTCCGAATTTCCGATGGGATCGCCTCCCGAGGGAGGACACTTCCCAAGACGAAATCGGATCATCAGCGGTCTTTCCATCGGAGTGGTCATTGTCCAGGCCAGCTCAAAGAGCGGCTCCCTCATTACCGCCAGCTATGCGTTGGAGCAAGGCAGAGAAGTCTTTGCCGTTCCAGGTAATGTAGGAGTCGAGGGGAGTCGGGGCACGAATCAGTTGATCAAAGAAGGGGCGAAATTGGTGGAGTCCAGCGAAGATATCCTCGAAGAGATAATACCCCAATGGAGAAGAGAGAAGGAGGCGCCCCAGAAGGCTGAGATGCCGGTTCCTGACCTCACGGAAGAGGAAAAGGTTCTCTTCAGACTTTTAGGGGAGACTCCATTGCATATCGATGCCATTATACGGGAGAGCCAATTGGATCCGGGAAAGGTCTCCAGTCTCCTTTTGGATTTGGAATTAAAAGGATTGATCTCCCAGTGGCCGGGCAAATGTTTCAGTAAAAAAATGTGATGGGAAATAGTGAATCCTTAGAGAAATTGTTGTAAAATCCAAATTCTGCTAATACGAACAGTAGTGACTGGCACCTTTTTAAATATTTGGAGCAGAAGAGAATGTCAAAAGGTTTGGTTGTTGTAGAATCCCCTGCGAAGGTCAAGACCCTTCAAAAATTTTTAGGGGGAGACTACGTCATCAAGGCTTCCGTGGGTCATATTAAAGACCTTCCAGAGGGTGAACTGGGGGTGGATCTTCAAAAAGATTTTCAACCCCAATATGTCACCATCTCTGGGAAAGGGAAGATCATTCGGGAATTGAAGAAGGCCAGCAAGGATGTGAAGAATATTTACCTTGGGCCAGATCCAGATCGAGAAGGGGAGGCGATAGCCTGGCACATTGCCGAAGAGATTGGAGATGCGGATAAAAATATTTACCGAGTTCTCTTCAATGAAATAACCCAAAAGGCGGTCTTGAATGCCATTCATCACCCTGGGAAGTTACAACAATCCAAATTTGAAGCTCAGCAGGCGAGGCGGATCTTGGATCGGTTGGTCGGTTATCAGGTCAGCCCCATTCTTTGGGAGAAGGTTCGACGAGGGTTGAGTGCGGGTCGGGTCCAATCCGTTGCTGTTCGAATCGTTTGTGAGAGGGAAAGGGAGATTCAAGATTTCGTCTCTCAAGAATATTGGAGCCTCACCGCGACGCTGAGGGGAAAAGATTCGCCGATCTCCTTTGATGCGAAACTGACGAAATGGAAGGGGAAAAAGGTAAAAATGGCCAACGAGGCTGAAGCCTTGGCCATCCAGAAAGCCCTGGAGACCGTTTCCTATTCTGTTTCAAAGATTGTTCAGCAAGAGAAGCAACGTCATCCCTTTCCTCCCTTTATTACCAGCCGACTCCAACAAGAGGCCTTTCGAAAGCTTTCTTTCTCCGCACAGAAGACGATGCGGATTGCCCAAAAGTTATATGAAGGTGTGGACCTGGGTCAACTTGGGATGGTTGGATTGATTACTTATATGAGAACCGACTCTGTGCGAGTCTCCACAGAAGCCATTCAACAGGTCAGGGAGTGGATTAAGGATCGCTTTGGGGATTCGTATCTTCCTCATAAACCCAATGTCTATAAAAGCCGCAGAGGAGCCCAGGAGGCCCATGAGGCCATCCGGCCCACTTCGATTGATTTGGAACCTGATCAGGTGAAGTCTTATTTAGATAAAGATCAATGGGCTCTTTACAAATTGATTTGGGACCGATTCGTCGCCTCTCAGATGCCTTCCGCAGACTTTCTCCAAACCACCGTCGAGATTAAAGCGGACGATGCCATTTTTATAGCTGTGGGCACGGTTCCTGTTTTCCAGGGTTTCATGGTCCTCTATGTGGAAGGAGAGGATAACCGAGAAAGTGGCAATGGAGAAAAGAGACTCCCGGCGCTCTCGGAAGGGGAAGTTTTGGAGCTACTGAATCTCACGCCCAAACAGCATTTTACCCAACCCCCTTACCGATTTTCTGAGGCAACGCTGATCAAAGAATTGGAAGAGAAAGGAATTGGAAGACCTTCTACGTATGCAACCATTTTGGCTACGATCAAAGAAAAGGGATATGTCCGTTTAGAGAAGGGGAAGTTTTTCCCGACGGAATTGGGGTGTTTGGTAAACGACCTCCTCGTCGTCAACTTTCCCGATATTTTTGATATTGAATTCACCGCACAAATGGAAGAGAATTTAGATAAGATTGAGGAGGGCCAAAAGGATTGGGTGGATACATTGAAAGAGTTCTATCTTCCTTTCGAAAAGGACCTGGAGAGGGCCAGGATCTCCATGAGGGATGTGAAAAGAGAAAAGATTCCCACCGATGCCGTCTGCGAACGGTGTGGTTCAAAGATGGTGAAGCGATGGGGGAAGAGAGGTTATTTCTTGGCCTGTTCAAGTTATCCCAAATGCCGATATACGAGAGAAGTGGAAGGGAACGGAGGGAATCAAGTGGAGACCGATGCTCGGTGTGAAAAATGCGGAAGTCCAATGGTCATCAAGACTGGAAAGTTTGGAAGGTTTCTGGCCTGCTCCAATTACCCGAACTGCAAATTCACCCGACCTTTGGATACTGGCGTCCGGTGTCCTCAGGAAGGATGCGACGGGGTGATTGTTGAACGAAGGACTCGTAAGGGGAGAACTTTTTACAGTTGTGCCAATTACCCAAGTTGCACCTACGCCTTATGGGATAAACCCATTCCCGAGAAATGTCCCCAGTGCAGTTTTCCCTTCTTGGTTGAGAAACCAGGGAAGGGCGGGGTCCTCAAGCGATGTCCTAAAAAAGAATGTGGATATCGCGCTTCAGAATAAACGGGTTCGATATCTTCGCCTGCCCTCAAGGATCTTTTTCTTTGTAAACCGATGCTGCATCAACTGAAAAGGAAAGTAGACGAATCGGTTGATCAAGGTGGGAGAATAATTCCAATGGAATCGTTTCCAAATAGAAGGGAACGAATAGAACTCCTTCCAGGCCCTTTTCCAACCATCCCGGAGTGCCTCAGCGCTCATCTTCCTCGGAAGGAAATAGGGGGCTGAGTCCCCTGACCTTCCCGATAACCACCACTGATCCTGGACCAAACGCCCCTCATTTTTTACTCTATGGTAAAAGGCTGTTTCTGGATAGGGAGTGAGAATCATAAAAATCGCTGAGAAGAGTTTGGTTTGGATGGCGAAAGAGACCGTCTCTTCAAATACAGAAAAATCATCCTCATCAAATCCAAAGACAAAAGACCCGCAGATGGCAATGCCATGGCGATGAAGGGACTCAATGATTTCCCGATACTCAGACGGATCATTCTGGAATTTTTGGGACCTGATCAGATTTTTTTTGGAGAGAGATTCGAAACCAATCAAAAGGCTGTTACATCCACTCGCGGCTAACAATTCCACATTCTCGATCTCCTTCAATCCGAACAAGGAGGCTTGGCTGAACCATTTCTTCTTGAGAGGGATGAGGGCCTTGAGTAATTCTTTTGAGTAGGAAGGGTTTCCAATAATATTATCATCGTTGAACATCATCCATCGGTGAGGGAGGCGGCGAACTTCTTCGACGACGTCAGGAATCGGCCTGAGTCTATAAGTGTTTCCAAAAAATTTTTGGACAGAACAGAATTCACATCGAAAAGGACATCCCCGGGTCGCTTGGACCACATCCAGGGGAAGATATCCCCGTCGAGGCAGAATTTCTCGGCGAGGAATTGGAATTTTTGATAATTTTGTATAACCCTCTTGGCGGTAAAAGGGTTTGAGATTTCCCATTCTGGCATCCTCGATGAGATGAGGCCATACTTCTTCCGCCTCCCCGGTGACGACTGAATCGGCATGTTCTTTGGCCTCCTCAGGAAGGGCTGTGGGATGGATTCCCCCAAGAACAACGGTTATTCCTTTTTTCCGGTAAGCGCCAGCGATTTCGTAGGCCCTCAGGGCTGTTTTAGTTAACACGGTGATTCCGACCAGGTCGACCTCCTTCAAACCTTTCTCTAAATCGATGGGAGTCAAGAGGTCATCGGTGAAAGAAATTTCCACATCGGCCGGAGAAAGGCCAGCGAGAATAGGAAGGGCGAGGTTTGGAATTCGAGCATTTTCTTCAACCGCTGGGGCGATCAGTTCGATCTTCACAAAAATTATCCTAACAGCCTTTTAGCGGGATTGTCA
>PEUO01000021.1:6292-10401 GCA_002780715.1 Deltaproteobacteria bacterium CG03_land_8_20_14_0_80_45_14 | reverse complement strand
CCAGTTGTCATTCTGAGCGAAGCCCTGAACCTAGTATGGTACAGGGCGAAGCGAAGAATCTCAATAGTTTGTGAACTCACCGAGAATTGCTGATGGATCCAGTTTTATTTTGCAAATTAGAAAGGGAAGGCGTAAAATGAAAATTTGTGGAGCCTATCACCATCATTGGCGCAGGCCTGGCGGGGTGTGAAGCAGCTTGGCAGATTGCTAAGAGAGGAGGGAAGGTGATCCTCTATGAAATGAAACCTGAGGTCTATTCTCCCGCCCACCGTTTTCCTTTTTTTGCAGAGTTGGTTTGCAGCAATTCTTTTAAATCAGAATCCATTGAGAATGCTTCAGGGGTTCTGAAAGAAGAGATGAGACAATTAGAATCCCTCATCTTAAAAGTAGCGAAGGAGACGAAGGTTCCCGCGGGGGATTCTTTAGCCGTGGATCGGGAGGCTTTTTCAAAACAGATCACTCAAATCTTGGAAAGTTTGGAAAATGTGGAGGTGATCCGGAAGGAAGTTTCTTCAATTCCACAAGATGGGATCGCCATTATCGCCACAGGTCCTCTTACCTCGGATATTTTAAGTAAGGAAATTCAGAAGGTGACGGGGAGCCGTCATCTCTTTTTCTACGATGCCATCTCACCCATCGTCACCGCTGATTCAATCCATTTTGAGAAGGCCTTCAAATCCTCCCGTTATGGAAAAGGCGGAGAGGATTATATCAATTGTCCGATGGATGAAGAAGAATATGCCCAATTTGTGGAGGCATTGAATCAAGCGGAGAGAGCGCCGGTACAAACGTTCGAAAAGAGGTTTCTCTTTGAAGGATGTCTTCCCATTGAAGAGATGGCAGAGCGGGGGAAGGAGACCCTGGCTTATGGGCCCCTCAAGCCGGTTGGTCTCATTGATCCGAAGACAGGGAAACAACCCTTCGCCGTCGTCCAACTGAGGCAGGAGGATCGGTTTGAAACGCTTTTCAATCTGGTGGGATTTCAAACTCGATTGAAGCATAATGAGCAGAAGAGGGTATTTCGAATGATTCCTGGCCTGGAAAAAGCGGAATTTGTTCGGCTGGGTTCTATCCATCGAAATACTTTTATCGATTCTCCTCGATTACTGGGGGAGTCCCTCCAACTGAAGCCTCATCCAAAACTTTTTTTTGCCGGGCAGATCACAGGGGTAGAAGGATACATGGAATCTACTGCCATGGGGCTGTTATCTGGAATCAATGCCCATCGATATGCGAATGGAATACCAACCCTTGTTCCCCCTCCTACGACCGCCATGGGAGCGTTGGTCCATTACCTCACCCATTCTCTCACCGTCCCCTTTCAGCCTATGAACATCAACTTTGGTCTGTTTCCTCCTTTATCAGGGAAAGGCAAAGGGAGGGGGAAACGACTTCTTTTGGCGAAGCGGGCATTGAGAGAGATGGAAGAGTGGAAGAAGAGAAGTGAAGAATAAGAAGCGGAAAGCGAAATCGTAGCGAGGACACGATGGAAGAAAGAAATTGTTTTAGGTGTGGGAGAGGGCTCCCGCCGGGGAGCTTATTCTACGTCGTCCATATCAAGGTTTTTTCCGGTTTTGACGGCATCCTGATGGAACCAGCGGAAGGGATTGATCAACAATTGAAGGAGCTGCTTGAGCAAACCCAAAATTTGGATCCCAAGGAACTGGAGAAAGATGTCTATGAAGAGATCACTTTGATTGTTTGTAAGAGTTGTCGAGATCGGTTTGTGGATGAGATTCGGCACCCCTGGGAAGGTCCCTTTCGAATTCAAAAAGACCCAAACCCCATCCTCCATTGACATGACCCTTCCACGCTCTCTCAAAAATCCCTTGACAAAATATTAAATTTATGATTAGTTGATTCAACTGAATCAATTGAAGGAAAAGAATGGAAAAACGGATCCTCGTTTTAAAGAAGCTGACCCACACCCTTTTGAAGAACGGATCGAGGGAGATGACCGGCCGGTCACGGGGCGTCCGGATTCGGGAGGTTATTGAAAAGATTTTAGGAGAGGAGAAGGAAGCGCTCCGCGTCGTCCTCGATTTCTCAGGGATGGGTTCCATCGATTTTTCCTGGGCGGATGAGGTCGTGGCCAAAATGATCTCCCGATTGTGGAGCGGTGAATATGGAGAGAAATTTCTTGTTCTGAAGAGCCTCAATCCCTCCCAAGCGGAGAACATCGGCGTGGCCTTGGAAAGAAAAAAGTTGGCCGTTCTGACCACGGGGCCGGAGGGGTGGCGAATCAGCGGTTCTCTGAATAATTATTTGATCCACACTTTAAACCGGGTGATGAAGAAAAGGCAGTTGACGCTGAGGGAGTTATCCGAGGAGGAGGGGATTGAGATGAACACGAGCGGCACCCGGCTTCTCAATCTTTATAAGAAGCGCCTTGTGGTGCGAGTGGAGGGGCCCATGATGGGAAAGGAAGATTCCCATCGGGGAAGACAATATATTTACCAATCCCTCCTTGCATAGAAGAGTGCGATGCCAGAACTGAGGAGAGAACCCATAACAAGAATGTGGGTGGTGGTCACCAACGATCACCCGAAAGGTCCATTGGATTACCTTCCCTTCAAACCCCCTTATCGCCGTCAAGAGGCGGAAGGCCCCTGTCCTTTCTGCCCGGGGAATGAAGGGATGACTCCCCGAGAAACTTTTTATTTAAGCCGTGAGGGGGGGAGTTGGTCTGTGCGAGTCATCCCTAATAAATTCCCCTTCTTTCATATCGAGGGGGACTTCGACCGAAGACCGGAGGGGATGTACGATGTCATGGGAGCCATCGGCGCCCATGAGATCGTTGTCGAGGCCCCCGAGCACCATCAGAGCCTGGCCACCATGGAACCCAAGCAGATTGAAAAAATTCTCCTGGCTTATAAGGAGAGGTTGATCGACTTGGAGAAGGATCGGCGATTCCAACAGTTTCTTATTCTGAAAAATTATCCCGGCATCTTCAATCGCCATCCCCACTCCCATATCATGGCGATGCCGGTCATCCCGAAGAGAATTGACGAAGAGATGCGGGGAGGATTGGATTACTATCAACGCAAGGAACGCTGCATTTTCTGTGACATTATCAAAGAAGAAATTTCTATGAAGAAAAGGGTGATTCTGGAAACAGTCCATTTTTTAATTTTCTCTCCATTCGCCTCACGTTACCCCTTTGAAGCCTGGATCATCCCGAAGGGCCACTGCCCTGATTTTCATCGCATCACGGGAGAAGAGATGGCGGATCTTGCCATTGGGATCCAGTCGCTGTTCCATTGTTTTTTTAAACTCCTTTCTGATCCACCCTATAGCCTTATCTTTCATACCTCCCCTATTCAGAACCGATTCCATCGGCCAGAATACCACTGGCATATCGAAGCCCGATTACGGATTGGATTGCGAGAAGGGTTTGAATGGGGAACGGGTTTCTTTGTCAATCCCACTCCTCCTGAAGATGCGGCGAATTTTTTAAGAGGCGTGAGGTAGAAAGTGAAGAGTTCGGAGCGGTGAGTTAAGAGTTTAAAAAGATGACGATTGATTTGAAAAGACCGAGTCGATTCAAATGGCGACCTTTTGAGGCCAAAAGGAAAAGAGTGAAGCGGGTTCTTCTTTCAGGGTCTTTCCTTGTTGGTCTTTTCATTATGTTCTGCCTTTTTTTCATCCCCTCCACTCCCCCGCCGCCTCCTGCTCCCGTTCCACCGACTGTCCAGGAACCCCAACTCCATACCATCGAAGGGGATGTAAAAGAACGAAGCACTCTTTTCAAATCCTTATCGGAGAAGAACATTCCTCTTCGATGGATCGATCTGATTATTTCAAAATTGAAACCCTACGTTAATTTTAAAAAGATCAAAGGAGGGACTTACCATTTTATCACAGATGTGAAGGGGGAATTGGTGAAGTTTATTTACGAAGCCAGTCCCACAGAGATTTATGAGATTGAAAAGGATCCCCAAGGATATGTGGCTCAAAGGAAGAAAGTCTCCCTCGAAACCCATCTGGTGAAGGTTGTGGGGGAAATCCGTTCTTCTCTCTTTGAGGCGATGGATGCCGTCGGAGAACAAGACCCATTAACCATCGCCTTTGCTGAAATCCTGGCCTGGGAGATCGATTTTTATAAGGAC
>PEUO01000021.1:0-6257 GCA_002780715.1 Deltaproteobacteria bacterium CG03_land_8_20_14_0_80_45_14 | reverse complement strand
GAAGATCTATAAGGGAGATCAATTCATTCAATATGGAACTATCCATGCTGTCGAATATCAGAGGGGGGAAAAAATCATCAGAGGGATGAGATATAAGGAGGGGTATTACAATGAGAAAGGGATCTCCCTGAAGAAAGCATTTTTGAAGGCCCCTTTAAGGTTTAACCGGATCAGTTCGAAATTCAGTCGAGCGAGAAAACACCCCATCCTGGGAGGGGTGAGGCCTCATTATGGCGTGGATTATGCGGCTCCACCTGGGACACCCATATGGGCTGTGGCAGATGGATCAGTTACCTCTTGCGGGTGGAACAGTGGGTTCGGGAACCAGGTGATCCTCCGCCATAGGAACGGTTATATGACCTGTTATGGTCATCTTTCTAGTTATGGCCCTGGGATCAGAAAAGGAGTGAGGGTGCGGCAGAAACAGATCATCGGATATGTAGGATCTACGGGTCTCTCCACTGGGCCTCATTTGGACTATCGGTTGGTCAAGAACAACCAATTCCGGAATCCTTTGAAAGAGACTTTTCCCACAGGCCTTCCCATTGAAAAAAGGGAGATGGAGATATTTCGGCAGAGAAGGGATGAAATGTTGGTTTGGCTTGAAGGAGGGGGAAATAAAAATTGAGCCTGTAGAATGAGGAGAATATGGCACAGAAAAAAAAGATTCTTATTGTGGATGATGAGCGGGATATTGTCAAGGCGTTGATGATCCGGCTACAGGGAGCTGGATATGAGGTCGTCCCTGCCTTTGATGGCGCCCAAGGTGTTTTTATGGCCTACAAAGAAAAACCGGATCTCATCATCCTCGATATCCGAATGCCAGCCGGGGATGGGTTCAGCGTTGCCCAGAGATTAAAACGCTCCACACAGACCCTTACCATTCCCGTGATCTTCCTGACGGGGAGTCCGGAGAAGAATGCAGAGGAAAAAGCAATGGCGCTGGGAGCCCGTTTTTATATTAAGAAGCCTTATGACGCCGAGGAGTTATTAGATGCCGTCAAGAGGGCGTTAGACAAAGACCTTGACCCCTCTTAAGGTCAGAGGAATCATCGATGAGAGGCCATGTTAAAAGAAGATTTTGTGATTCAATCTAAAATCCGGCGAATGTTGATCCGAACCAGTTTAACCCAAAGTATCAAGAAGCCGCTTTCAATTTGGGTGTCCTCTATGGAGATCAGAAAAGATGGAAACAAGCGAGACAGGAGTATCGAAAGATTCTCCAGATCACACCCGACGATGGACACATTCGAAAGCGTTTGGAAAGAATATCCTGACGAAGAGGAAGAAAAATGATAGTCTCTCCCAATACGAAAAAGACACCTGGGGTTCAATCCATCCTGATCATTCACCAGGGAGCCCTGGGCGATTTCATTCTTGCTTTGCCTTCCCTCGAAACCATTCGGAAGGCCTTTCCAGACGCCAAATCGGTCATCATGGGATACCCGAGAATTCTGGAGTTGGTGGAAAAGCGCCTCTATGCTGAGGAGATCCTATCCATTGATCAAAAAGGAATGGCTACTTTCTTTGTTCGAGAAGGATCCCTGGACTTCCATCTCTCCCAATTTTTTAAAACATTTGATCTCATCATCGTCTTTGGAAAAGATGGGGAAGGAACGGTCATTGGGAATCTGAGAAGGGTTTGTCAGGGCCGAATTCTTCACATCAATTCTTTTCCACCTTGGGATGAGAAGGTTCATTTAACTGATCATCTTCTCAAACAATTTGTCGAATATGGGCTTCCTGCATCCGAGTCAAATCCCAGACTCCATTTGAAAGAGTCGGATCGAGAATGGGCAAGGGATTTCTGGAAAAGGAAAGGGGTAACCGTGGAAGAGCGATCGAAGGTGATCATCCTCCATCCTGGGAGTGGGAGCAAGAAGAAGGTTTGGCCTCTTGATCGATTTTTCACCCTTGCTCATGCTCTTCAGGAACATCTCGGCTCAAAAATCCTCATCGTCCTCGGTCCAGCCGAGGGGCCAGAAGTCCAGAAGGCCTTTGAGGGGATGGGACCCACTGTGGCCATTCTGGCAAGGGGACTTACTCTTCTCCAACTGGCCTCCGTGATGGAAGGAAGCTGGTTCTTTGTCGGGTGTGATTCCGGTGTTTCTCATATGGCCGCTGCATTGGGACTTCCTACGTTAGCCATCTTTGGGCCGACAGACCAAAGGGTTTGGTCGCCAAGGGGAGAAAAGACATTCGTAGTTCGAAGGGGAGTCCCTTGTTCTCCCTGTCCTCCAGAGCGATTTTTCCAATGTAAGGATTTTGAATGCCTGAGAGGGATTGAGATGGGAGAGGTTTTAGAGGGGTTGGAGAGAATAGGCATTGCAATTAAATCTTGAGAAAGGAGGAAGAAGATGGAAGAGAAGAGAGTAGGGGAGATTATTAAATATTTTGGGAAGATTAGCGTCGCAGCGATACGGTTATCCGAGGGATCATTAAAGGTTGGAGATACCATCCACATTGTTGGCCATACTACCGATGTCACCCAACCCATCGATTCCATGCAGATTGAGAACCAAAATGTTCAGGAAGCAGGACCGGGTGCGGACGTCGGGATCAAAGTGAAGGACCGGGTGAGGGAACGCGACGTCGTCTATAAAGTCGTGGAGTGAACCCCGTTAGAAAGAGGGAGTCTTTAACCCTCACCTTTCAATAGAGAGCTAATTATTACAAACGCATTAAATCATTTGGCATGGTGCGTCCCGCTAATAGCGGGGCTTAAAGCAACCCTAAAGGGTTGCCCTACAAAAGATATAATGCATTTGTATTCGTTCACCACTGACAAACATGGCATAGCTTCCTATTACGGCATAGTCTCTTAGGGGAGGGGATAATGGTGAGGGGGCTTTGAAATTGGAACTTTGGCATTTGAAGTTGATGGTTACCGATGCGGTTCATTGCTGATTTTCATCTCCATTCTAAATTCAGTCGAGCCACGAGCAAGGAGATGGAGGTAGAGACCCTTGCTCGATGGGCGAAGAAAAAGGGAATTGCTCTTATCGGGACAGGAGACTTCACCCACCCAATCTATTTTGCAGAGTTGCGATCAAAATTAGACCCCTTGGGCAATGGTCTCTTCAAGTTGAGGAAGGGGGATCAGGGCATCCAGTATATTTTGACGACAGAGGTGAGCAATATCTATACTCAGAACGGAAAGGTAAGGCGGATCCACACCCTCATTTTTGCCCCCAGTTTTGAAGTGGCAGAGGCCATTCGTTCTAAATTGGGAAACCTTGGGAAACTCTCCTCAGATGGGAGACCCATTTTTAGTTTTACTGCAAAAGAATTGGCGAAGATGATTTTAGATATTTCTGTGGATTGCCTGATCATCCCTGCCCACGCTTGGACACCATGGTTTTCGATCTTTGGGGCCAATTCAGGATTCGACTCCATTGAGGAATGTTTTGGAGAACTGTCTCCTCATATCCATGCTATTGAAACAGGCCTCTCCTCAGACCCTGAAATGAATTGGAGATGGTCAGCTCTCGATTCCATTACCCTCCTCTCCAATTCGGATGCCCACTCTCCGAATCGGTTGGGAAGGGAGGCCAATGCCTTTGATTGTGCATTGGATTATCAAGAGATTGCCGAAACGATTCGAAAGAAAGACCGAAAGAAACTTCTCTTCACCATCGAATTCTTTCCGGAGGAAGGGAAATATCATTATGATGGTCATCGTCAATGTGGCGTGATCTTTTCTCCCTCCCAAACGAAGGCGAACCAGCACCTCTGCCCGAACTGTCGTAAGAAGTTGACGGTCGGGGTGATGCATCGAGTGGAGGAACTCGCTGATCGTACGGAGGGCTTTATTCCAAAGAATGCCATCCCCTCCATTCACCTCATTCCATTGGAAGAGATCATTGCCGAGGTGCTGAATGTTCGGGTTGGGACGAAAACCGTAGAGTCCGAGTATGAAAGATTGATTGAGCGGGGAGGTTCAGAATTCAGGATCCTTCTCGACGCCACTCCCGATGAATTGGCTTCATTTATTCCCCCAAATATATTGGAGGGGATTGTCCGAATGAGGCAGGGAAAGGTTTCGATTGTTCCAGGCCATGACGGCGTTTATGGGAAAATCGATCTTTTCCCTGAGAGAAAAGGAGTAGAGGAATCGAAAGAGCAGCTAAAATTATTTTAGGTTAAGGTTAAGAACTTCTAAACCTCAATCTTAATCTAAACCTGAGAATTAAATAACCTCAACCTGAGAACGAAGCGAACGTAAACCTCAACCTGGGTTTCCTTATGTCAAGGTAGTGGTATGCGTCATAAATTCCTTTACTATGTTTGTCATTCCTGCGGAAGCAGGAATCCAGAAAAACATATACTGGATGCCGCATCAAGTGCGGCATGACATTCCAACCAAAAGCAAAGAAGTGTTGGACGCACTACAGTAGGATGTTGTGGTTTTCCCATTAAAAAGGGGGGAAAAGATGGACAGAGAGATAAAGGAGAAGATGATTTTGGTTTGTCAGGGTCTGATGAAAATATTGGAATTGGCTTTCGAGGGGTTTCGAAAGCCCACAGAGAAATCTTTCATAGATGCGGAAGAGGTCAAAGACAAGATTCACCATTATTCTTCAGAGTTGACCAGTTTTATTATTTCAAAGAGTCCATCGAGTGAAAAAGGGAGGGAGTGGGCAAAACCCTATCTCTCGATCGCCTCCAGCTTGGACCGCATGACTTACAATATTGAAGGAATTTTGGATCGGTTAAAAGCTAAGTCTCAAAACCGCATCTTCTTTAGTGATCAAGCGGTCAAAGAGGTGAACGATGTTTTTCAAGAAGCGATGAGACTTTTAGGAAACCTCCCGGATCTCATTACTACCCAGAATAAACTCCTCGCCCAACGAATGGGAGAAGAGGGGAGGTCCATGTTCAAAATTGCGAATGGATATTCCGAAGGGCATGAGGAGAGGTTGATTCAAGGGATTTGCGTGCCTAAATCTTCACCGATATATCTCGGCATTATTGAAACCTTAAAAGGGGTGATTGTCCATATTCTGGAGGTGAGCGGAAAGATTGTCTCCTTTTCATCCAAATCCTGAGTCAGGAGATGTGAAGCTCCATGCCCAAAGGGCAGGGCTTACCGAAAGGAATTGTCAGGAAGGTTTGGATTCCTCAGAGAAAGGATTCAAGTTTGGAGATAACCACGGCCTGGGGTATTTCAAGGAAAAAGAAGAATTGCTTCTGGGATTGATGGACTCATTCGAATTCGGAAAAAATGAGAGGGTTTCGATTAAAAAATTAATTTGACAGTCCTCTTTTTTTAAGGTAAAAATGAATCATCATTCAAAAAGTGAATAAATGTTTTTACAACTCTTCAAAGGTAGTATAAAGGATGGAAACTGAAAAAATAAGGCGAAAAGAAAGGGAATATTTAGCACATCGCGAAGAGATTCTTTCGGCAGCGGAAAAAGTGTTTGCTGCAAAAGGATTCTTTCCCACCACGATGAGTGACATTGCCCGAGAAGCAGAATTCGGGACGGGTACCCTCTATAAATATTTTAAATCGAAAGAGGAACTTTATTTCACCCTCATCGATGAGAAGGTGGAGGAGATCAACCGTTTGGTCAAAACCGAACTTTTGCAGAAGACCTCAGCCGTGGAAAGGATCAAAAAGGTGTTGGGGCTCCAGTTCGAATTCTTCGAACGGAAACGAGATTTTTTCAAGATCTACATTTCAGAGAGGAATCGCTTTGAGTGGACAGTCAAAGATGATTTAGGGAAAGGCCTCCACGAGAAGATGGTCGCATATATTAACATCCTTGCTGAGGTCATGAGACAGGGAATCAAGGAGGGAAAGTTTAGACCCTTGAACCCCATGGATTTAGCTCATACATTAGTAGGAATTGTAAATTCCTTTGTCTTCGAATGGCTGATCAGTCGTGAACCCTATCCACTCATTTCAAAGTTGGATACAGTTTTAGAAATCTTTTTAGGTGGGGCGCAACAAATGGAAAGGAGGAAATAGATCAATGAGAATCAAATATTTCGTTGGGTTCATTTTATTGGCAATGGTTTCCATAGGTGTTGCCTGGGCGCAAGAACCTCAAAAGCCTCTCACCCTTGAGGAGAGCGTTAAGATCGCTTTGGAACGGAGCCTGACCATCCATTCTGCCGTAGAGGGGATTGCGGGTTCTGAATATAGAAGGAAGGAGGCCATTACCAATTTCCTTCCCCTATGGACAGGACAATATGCCTATACAAGATATAGCTACCCTGCTTTTGTTGGAAATTTTGGGGGAAGCGTTACT
>PEUO01000209.1 GCA_002780715.1 Deltaproteobacteria bacterium CG03_land_8_20_14_0_80_45_14 | reverse complement strand
TATGGTACAGGGCGAAGCGAAGAATCTCAATAGTTTGCGAACTCACCGAGAATTGCTGTCGCATCCTCCACAGGGTTGACATCCCTGGACAGTTGAAGTATATTTTAATCAGGTTTTATAGGAGGTGATGGGTATGGCCCTGGTAAAATGGGAACCCTTCCGAGACCTAATGGCGATGCAAGACCGAATGACCCGACTTATTGACGAAACCCTTTCCCGTATTTGGAAAGAGGATGTTGCTCAAGGAGTTTGGTCCCCTCCTGTGGATATTTTGGAGAGAGGAAACGAAGTGGTTTTGAAAGTTGACCTCCCCGAAGTGAGTCAAAATGAAATCGATATTAGAATAGAAGAGAATACCCTGATCATTCAAGGAGAGAGAAGATTTATCAAAGACGCCTCTGAAGAAAAGTATATCCAGATTGAAAGACCTTATGGAGCCTTTCGTCGAACATTCAGCATTCCGAGAACGATCGATCAGGAGGGGATTAAGGCTTCTTACAAAGATGGAGTGCTCCGGGTTGTCCTTTCCAGAAAACAAGAAATTCAACCCAAACAGATTGTAGTGGAACCCGAATAATTACAGAGAGGAAAAGGGGCCCTTTAAAAAAGGTCCCTTTTTGCTGGAAAGTTCTGCCTATAGGCGGGACAATCTTAATATCATTGCCTTGCCCGGAAGCCCCGGCCTTTGGGGCGGAAGGCTTCATTTCTTCGGGACCTTTTTCCAGTCAGCCAAAAACCTTTCAATGCCAATATCCGTCAGAGGGTGTTGAGCCAACTGCTCAATCACTTTATACGGAATCGTCGCCACATCCGCTCCGATGAGAGCTGCTTCCAGGACATGAATGGGATGACGAATGCTGGCGACGATCACCTTCGATCCAAATCCATAGTTTTTAAAAATCGTTACAATCTGTGCCACCAGATCCATTCCCGTCTGTGAAATATCATCCAATCTCCCAATGAAAGGGCTGACATAGGTCGCTCCAGCCTTGGCAGCGAGAAGCGCCTGGGTTGGAGAGAAGACCAGGGTGGTGTTTGTTTTAATCCTCTCTGCCACCAATACTTTAATCGCCTTTAACCCTTCAATCGTCATGGGAATTTTGACCACGATGTTGTCTCCCATCTCAGCCAGGTTTCGGGCTTCTTCGATCATTCCTTCAGTCTTTAGACTTAAGACCTCCAAGCTGATGGGAAGTCCTTGGATGATTTCACAAATCTCTTCGATCAGGGGAATAAAATCTCTGTTTTCCTTGGAGATCAGGGTCGGGTTGGTGGTCACGCCATCAATCACTCCCATCTCGTAAGCCTTCCGGATCTCGCCGGGGTTGGCCGTGTCGATAAAGAATTTCATTCTGCTCCTCCTCGTTAGACAAAAATAGGTGGTAGGGAATTTTTCCCTACCACCTTCATGTCAATCAGTCACCCATAGACAGGTCCAGCTATGGAATCACTTTAAATTCCACCCTCCTGTTTTTGGAACGACCCTCTTGAGTTTTATTGTCGGCGACGGGCTTGGTCGCTCCATAACCTTTGGTGGTCATCTGTTTCTCTGGAATATTAAATTTGTCCATCAGATATTTTTTACAGCTTTGAGCGCGTTTTTCAGAGATCTTTTGGTTCGCTGCTGCTGAACCCTTTCCATCGGTATGACCACCAATCTCGACTCTGATATTTGGATTACCATTTAAGATCTGACCATTCTTATCCAATGCCTTCGCGGCCATAGGAGTGATGTTTGTCTTGTTAGGATCGAAATAGATCGTATCAAACACTACTGGTTTTGGCGCTGGTTTCGGTGGCGGTGGTGCAGGTGGCGCTGGTGCGGGTGGTACAGGTGGTGCGGGTGGTACAGGTGGCGCAGTTGGCGCGGGTGGCGCCGGTTTTTCGCAAGGCGTCAGTTTCAAAGCCTCTAAAGATTTCTCTTTGGCAGTCTTCACACCCATCGCAAAATGAGGCGAATGATCCTCAGTCGACCACTCCTTCGTTTCGTGTTCTGCTAAAGCCAGAGCGGCCTCAGCCGTAGCATATTGACAAGGTGCACACTTCTTTGCTCCCACAACGGTCGCCTTCTGAAATAAATCCCTTGCTTCATTATAAGCCATCATCCCTTCTTTGCTTATCGCACATCCTGAGGCAATTAAGGCCCCCAGAATGAGAATTATCAAAGTCATCCATTTCCTATTCATATTCATACTTCACCCCCTCTCTTCTTTGGTTGTCTATTTTTTCTTGACTTCAGCTAAACCTGCTTCTGCAGCCGATTTGGAGCGACTTGCAAAATCCCTTGCATGTTTCCAATCATTCTGACTGGCCTCCAAATTTGCATTCTCTAAAAACTTTTCGGCGCTACAGTATTCATAAGGAACTAGTGTCGCCCCTCCGGCTGCTTTCAATTCAGAAATTAACTTTTCAGCAGCTTTCATCTCCTTCGTGGCGCCGAAATAATAACACCCAGAAAGAGATAAGGTTAGCAGAATAAGAATGCACAAAAATGTCCAAATCCTTTTGCCCATACAGTCACCCCCTTTCAAGTTCTAAAAAATACAGCCTCCTAACTTTTTATAACATAACGAACCTGTTTGAGTTTGTCAACCCTTTTTTATGATTTTGTGTGGTTTGATTAATATAATTTTTCATACATTTCTGATTACAAAAGTAAAGCAACCTCCCGGCAATCTTTTTCTTTACAGCAGATCGTTTTGGGATATAGGTTTGGCAGTAGGGATCTTGAACAAGTTCCTCGGGCTCGGACTTTCTACTTAATTTTTTCCTACACACGGCCATGTCTTTAATAAGGTAGCGAAGAATGGCGTAAAGGAGGAGAAAAAGGATGATGAATAAAATCAAACGAGACATGATCTATCCAATATCAAAGCATAGAGCAGAGCGCATAGAGCATAGGATTTCTTTATCGTAATTTTTCTTATTTTTATTTCCCTATGCACTGGTCCCTTTGCCCTATGCGAATTAGACTTCAAAATTTGGAATTTATATCTTTTCGACCCCCTGATCTTCTATGAAGCTGTTTAAGAGTTCCTGGACAGTTTTTTTCAAAACGGGATGGATGAGATTTTGATCAATTTCAGCCAAGGGGATGAGGACGAATTGGCGATCCTGGATGAGAGGGTGGGGGATCTGAAGTTCCTCAATGTGAATCTCAATATCATCGAAAAAGAGGATATCCAGATCAATTGTTCGGGGTCCCCATCGAATGTTTTCTGTACGGCCCAACTGGAACTCGATGGTCTTCAATGTTCGGAGGAGCTCAGGGGCTTCTAAATCGGTCACGATTTTTATTACCCCGTTAACAAACCAATCCTGAGAGGTGTAGCCAATAGGTTGCGTCTTAAAGAAAGAAGATTTTGCTATGAGCTTGTGGCGGTCGATTTTTAAGATCTCTGAAATAGCTTTCTCACAGTGGTGTAACTTATCGCCAAGGTTAGAACCAATCCCAATGTAGGCAATGTGTCCCATTCTGATTGGAGATAAAAGATACTCGACTCCTTACTTTTTTTCAGAAATCTCTTCAGGCTTTTGGGGAGTGACGTCGATCTCTTCTTTATCTTTGGTCGCCTTTTTGAAGTTTCTAATCCCTTTTCCAATCCCTTCACCGATCTGAGGGAGTTTCCCAGCGCCAAAAATGATCAGGATGATCACCAAGATGACGATCAACTCCGGCATTCCTATTCCAAACATCTTTTTCTCCTTCTTCTATTATTATAATTTGTACGTTTTGCCCTATGCTCTATGTACTTTGCTCGTTGAGTTGGCGGAAGTGCATGGGAATCGAACCCACCACGGACATCTCTGCCCGTCACTGGATTTGAAGTCCAGGAGGCCCACCAGAACCTGTCCACTTCCAAAGTATAACCTAAAGGATTTTCTTTTTAAAGTCAAGTTATTGCACACAAACATTTGGCCATTTATGAGACAGTATGCTGTTTTAGCGAATGGTGAAGTTAATTAAAATTTGGACTTTTAAGCTTATAAAATGGAGGGAAGAAAAGGGTTCGCTTTGAAGACTTTTTTCGTGATTTCTGTAACTTTTCAATTTCGTCTGGAACATGAGGAATTCTTCAAAGGAAATGATTTCTCTAGAATCAACCATGGAAGGTTTCAGTTTGCTTCCGAATTGTCCTTGTTACAGCAGGTAGCGGAGAAAATGAAGAACGCAAAAGGCTTATAACGGGTCGTTCAAACAGAAGGCCTATTGGAACTATTGGTGACAGGTTCACATTTTTGCTGCTCAAAGAGGCATCTTTCCTCAATTGAGATTCCGTCGGCAATAAATACCGATGCTACTTAGTATAAATAACGATACCGTTATCAACGATCTCTCTGGCGAACCCCTTCTTTTCTTTGACCTGGTCAGGTGTCAGTCCTATTGGTTCAATGGGCTCTCCAAACTGGTGATGGGCTTTACTTAAAATCTCTTGACGCTCAAAAATATCTAATTTCTTAAATGCAGGAGATACAACAGCGATGTCAATGTCGCTGTATTCTTTTGGTTTCCCTTTTGCATAAGAACCATACAAAATGATCTGGGAAACTTCAATCCCAAGCGATCTTAGTCGGCTAATATATTCTTCAATTATCTTTTTAATCTCGTGTCGTTTTTTAACCATTTTAGCAATGCCTTCGTTCCCTTGAGGTACTCTTCTACCCTGTCCTTCTTAAAAGCTCGGACAAGACCATCAATGTCTTCCGGATACCTTGTAACGATGCTTAAATCATTGAGGGATTCGAGTATTTTGAGGTGGTTTTGGGGGATCTCCAAATTGATCGAATTAGATAGAAAGATGAGGTTATGTGTTTTAGGAGGGATTTTCTTCAGAACGGCTTCGTAAAGGGCTTTTAATAATTTTTCAACCGATAGGTGGCACATAAATAGCACATAAATATATCTGGCCGTCTTGAGCATATATTCTGCTGTTTTGATGTCATAGTTAGATGATTTTATCCAGTTAGTGATACTGTCTTTTGTCTTCGGCATCTTCTCAAAATTGTAAATCGAATTGATTTTGATTGCTTTCCAGAGAAACCATGGAGAATACTACACGAAAAAGACCAAAAAATCAAATTTGCTTTGGGACACATAAATCCTAAAAAGGGATTTCGTCGGCAGTAAATGCCGACGCTACAATATGTCCTCAAATTATTACGCAGTTATTTTCCAAGTATTTTCTTCACCAAATCCTGATCCACCACCCCTGAGATCTTCAATGTTTTTTCTCGGGAGTGGTGGCCCTTAAGGATTTCTACGCAAGATGGGGAAATTCCAAATTCCTTAGCCAAAAACCGAATAAGAGCCTCGTTTGCCTTTCCCTCAATAGGTGGAGCGGTTACCTTTACTTTGATCCCATCCCGATAGGGACCCACGATCTCATTTTTGGAGGATTTAGGTTGGAGATAAACTTTTATAAGGGTTTCTTTCATATAAAGTCTCATTAAAAAAGGATTCAAGGGTTCTAGGGTTCAAGCTAACACTTTAATCCCTTCGAAAAACCCTTGACCCCTTGACCCCTTGACCCCTTGACCCCTTGACCCCTTGACCCCTTGACCCCTTTTTATTCATATGATTCCTATAAACGAGAGTTGCCTTCCAGTTCGACCTTCTCTTCGGTAGGAAAAGAAAAGATCGCTATGGCAATGGGTGCAGAGGTTAATCCAATAAATTTGGTCTTCTTTAATCCCTTCGCTCTTCATCTGAGCGATATTGATCTGAGCAAGATCAACCATCCATTTTCCCACTCCTCTTGAGGTCGAAAAGTGTTCCCACTCTGAATGAAAGACTTTTTCGTCGATTTCATAACAGCAAGAGCCTATGGATGGGCCCATGGCGATAAGGAGGTCTATTGATGAACAACCGAACTCCTCCTCCATCTTTTTTAAAACCTTTGCAGTGATGTAGAGAGCTGTTCCTTGCCTCCCGGCATGGATTGCAGCAATCACTTTTCTTTTTTGATCAACAATAAAGATTGGAAGGCAATCCGCAGTGAGGATACCCAGAAATGTATTCGGAGAATTCGTGATCAGGGCATCATATTCTAAAGGGAAGGGAAGGGTGATGGCAGGTCCTTTCAGGAGAAGGATTTGGTCTTGTTGCATTTGATCGAGCAGGATCAAACGACTCGAATCAAAACCAAAGGCTTTAGCAATTATATTTTTATTCTTAGAGACGAATTCTTCCTGATCGCCGTTTTTATCGCTCAGGTTGAGTAAATCGTAAGGGGGAAGGCTCACTTCACCCTGGCGGGTTAGAAAGGCATGCTGGACCCATCCGAGTTTCGTTAATTCAGGAATTTCGAAATAGGGAAGGTTGTTCTTTGATTTTAGAGAAGATCGACTAAAAATCTTCATAATCCCCCCACCCTCCCTTTAGTAAAGGGAGGCGATAAATAATTCCCCCTTTTGTAAAGGGGGAATTATCAATTTTCATCGTTCAGATTAACCTGCGGTTGCTTTTGATCTTAACCATTCCAATACTTCTTTCATATCTTGAGGGATGGGTGAAACAAACGATACCCTTTCTCCTGTCCGAGGGTGGATGAATTCCAATCGGTGTGCGTGGAGGGCCTGGCGATTTATTCTCTTCACGCACTCTTTTAAAACAGGGTCGTGGATCGCACCGGGTCTTCCTTTTCTTCCGTATAAAGGGTCTCCCAAAAGGGGATGGCCGATGGAGGAGAGGTGAACCCGGATCTGATGGGTCCGACCGGTCTGAGGAAAGATACCAAGGAGAGTACAGTTATCAAATTCCTCAATCCTCTTCCAACGAGTGATTGCCATCCTTCCTTTTTTAGTTCGGGTGGACATTCGTTTTCTCTCGCTTGGGTGTCTTCCAATGGCAGAATCGATTAAGCCCTCGTTCTGACTAAATTTCCCATAGACAATGGTCCAATAAATCTTTTCCACCGTCCGGTTTTTAAACTGTTTGGTCAAATGATGGAAAGCCTCGTCATTTTTAGCGACGACCATCACACCAGAAGTACCCTTATCCAATCGGTGCACAATACCTGGCCTCAAGACGCCATTAATACCAGCGAGATCTTTACAATGATAAAGAAGGGCATTGACCAATGTGCCGGAAGGGTTTCCAAAGGCAGGATGAACGACCATTCCCGAAGGTTTATCAATGACGATGATGGAGGAGTCTTCGTAAAGGATGGTGAGGGGAAGGGGTTCTGGTTTGAGAGAAAGGGGTTTGGGTTCGGGAAGGGTTCCTGAGACCATGTCACCTGTTTTTACATGAGCGCTGGGCTTAGTAGGTTTCTGATTCAGAAAGATGTGATGTTTCTCAATTAAAATCTTTGCCTGAGAGCGAGAGAGGTTCAGGTGGGTTTCCGAAAGAAACTGGTCGAGGCGCCTTCCTTGGTCCCGTGCTGTTACCCGAAGGGAGAAAGATAATCCCCCCTCTCCCCCCTTTAGCCGCCGGCCCAAGAGGGCCTCTGGCCCGGAGGGTAAAGGGGGGTTGGGGGGATTTGGGATGATATTTTTTAACGAATTTTGCGTCATTGCGACTGGAGATGTTTCAGAGCCTTTTCAAGACCAGCGACCAACAGAGGGATTTCTTCATCGAAGACGGTTCTCATATCCAGGATCAATTCTTCTTTGCTGATTCGAGAAATGATGGGAGGGTCCCCCTTCCTTAAATTTTCTTCGAGACTGTTTACTGAAAAGTCGAGAGGTTTGATGGCGATCACCATGGTTGGAAGTTCTTGAAGGGGAAGGGCTCCACCGCCCACCTGAGAGACATCTTCTTTCAGAGTGAATGTCATCCTTTTGTTCATCATCCCTTGCAATTTTTTCAGCAGACGTCTTCCTCTCCTCTTTAATTTACTCGTATCCAGGCTCAACATCCTGAGGGTTGGAATCTCATCCATTGCTCTCTTCTCATCGAGGTAAAGGAGAAGAGTGGATTCAAGAGCGGCTAAGGTGAGCTTATCGATGCGAAGGGCTCGGGTCAGGGGATTGATCTTGAAGAGGTCCAAAAATGTTTTCTTCCCCAAAATAATTCCGGCCTGTGGACCTCCAAGGAGTTTATCGCCGCTAAAGGTGACCGCACCCACGCCAGTTTTGATCGTCTCTTGAACGGTAGGCTCTTTTTCTAATCCATACAGGCTAAGGTCTACCAAACAGCCGCTTCCTAAATCATCCACAACAGGGAAATGATGTTCTCTTCCCAGTTGGACTAAATCTTGGAGAGAGACTTCGGAGGTGAACCCCATCACTCTGAAATTGCTGGTGTGGACCTTCAGAAGCAGGGCTGTTTGCGGGCCGATTGCTTTCTGGTAATCACTGATGTGAGTGCGATTGGTTGTCCCGACCTCCCTGAGAATGGCGCCACTACGCTTCATCACATCTGGAATCCGAAAGGCTCCTCCGATTTCGATCAATTCTCCCCTTGAAACGATAACCTCCTTGCCTTCTGCAAGAGTATTCAAGGCAAGCAGAACAGCCCCTGCATTATTATTGACCACCAAGGCTGATTCAGCGCCTGAGAGGCGACAGAGGATTTCTTCGACATGAGTATATCGGCTTCCCCGCTCCCCCAGGTCGATGTCGTATTCTAAGTTGGAGTAGCTTTTAGAGACGTCAATCAAGTGTTCAATCGCAGAAGGGTGGAGTGGAGATCTTCCCAAATTCGTATGGATTACCACTCCGGTTGCATTAATGACTCGGCGGAGCCGGGGTTGAATCTGAAGGTCAATCTCTTTTTGGAAAAGAGGATAAAGGTGTTCGAAAGAGAAGAGGGCATCTCCCCATTGAGAAAGTTCTTTGTGATGGAGGATTTCTTCGCGCAGTTGTCCCAATCCCTTTCGGATGGCTTTGACCACGACATTACGGGGATGGACCTTTAAGAGATCAACGGTCTCTGGCCTTGAAAGGATTTCATCTACACTGGGAATCTTACGGAGCGCCTGTTGACGAAGGGACAGAGACATTGGGCTTCCTCCTCATCAGGAGTGTTTTAAGAATCTTGACGAAGTTCATTCGAATGAATCGAGTGGGCCATTTCAGTTCTTTTTTCTCACAAATGGTTGACATGCTATAATGCTGGAGGGAGAGACGTCCACTTGAAACGGACTCCAGGGCGTGCGCTCTCTCTCTGGGATCTGGAAGGGCCATGATCCGGTCGATCTCCTTCATCATCTGGACTGCCCCGTCAAGCCGCATCTCAACCGATTCTGCAGTCTTTCGATCGATCAGACCGAATTCGGCCTTCAGACGATTGAGCCTCTTTCCAGCTTCATAAGTGCTGAAGACGATCTCATCCCGATTCATCCATTCCGTTTCATAGTTGAGGATATATTTCCAACTGGGGGCCAATAAGGCCTGACGGTGTTCCTCCATTGTCCGATAAAGCAGACGGTATCCGTATTTTTCTGGCGCTTCAAAGACAATACTCCCGGGATCCAAGAAAGGGGCCAGGGGAGAAATGAAGGGGAAGAGTTTGTGATAGGAACGAAATCGTTCCAATAGAGAACGGCAATAATCCACCGTCTCCAGTACGGATCGATAGGTTTGTTTTGGAAGGCCAGTCATGAAAAACAGATCGATCCGTTTCGAGCCGAGGTCGATGGCATCCCCAAGCATCCTTTCCAACGATTCATTGTTATAGGGCCTTCCGAAAGCCCTTCGGACTTCTTCATCGTGAGACTCTGGAGAGATTTCGATATTGAAGTTCGAAATGGACTCGGCAATTTTTTTTAGTTGAGCTCTGGAAGGAGGAACGAAAAATTCAAAGGCGATATGGTTGGTAATCGGCCTCCTCTTCATCTCCTGAAGAAAGGTAAAACCATATTCTTCTCCGGGTTGAAAGATATCGCCGATGATCATCACCGGCGCATGGAGGTGATCTGAGATATTGAAGATATCCTGCGCCAATAATTTGGGATTCCGATAGGCTGGTTTCCTCCGATTCGCCATCGTTCGAAAGGTCTGTGCGGAACCCCCGCAAGTTTTACAAGAATAAATACATCCCCGGCAGGTGAAGACGGCTGTCACAGGATAGGTATACCAATCAAGAAAAGGCTGGTAGCCCGTGGGGTCAACATACCTCACCACCTTCTTCATGATGTGACAATAATCGATCGTAATCTCGTCAAGGTTCTCCGGTACATGGGTGAGGGGATTGGCCTGAATTCCGTTCCTCCGATCCCGGTAGGTAAGGTTAGGAATATTTTTAAAATCTCCCCCTTTTTTGATCGTTTGGAGGAGTTGAAGCAGAGGTTTTTCTGTAGAATCTCCTCTCATCACAAAATCGATAAAAGGATATTGATGGAGAATCTCTTCATGGTAATAGGTGGCAGAAAGCCCACCCAGGATGATGGGGATTTTGGGATGAAACCGTTTGATGATTTCTGCGAGAGCCAATGCTCCCTGGACATGGGCCATCCAATGGAGATCGATGCCGAAGGCTACGGGCTTATTTTTTTGAATAAGCCGCTCCACATCAAATTTGTCATCCTTGAGCATCTTCATGGCGACATTGATGATCCTGACTTTGAGACCATGGCGCTCTAAATATTCTGAGAGGCTGGCAAATCCAATGGGATACATTTCAAAGATAGGCGTGGAGGGGACGACATCGCTGATCGGACCGTAAATCCCAGGCCGTTTTCTGAAGTCGTAAAGGGTTGGCGGATGTAAAAGGATTAGATCAATGCTTGCCATCTTCGTCATTTCGGAGAGACAGGATTTTCTGTTGTCTGGGGTTTCGCCTTATAAGCTTCGACTATCTTTTTAATATCAGGAAGCTCTTTCATCTGACCCTGCAGTGGAATGATGTTATTGGTGAATACGTTTTTACCCCGGAGCTGGCTTAGGGTTCGTTCAGTCTCTTCTTGGGCTTTTCGCCATTGAGCCTTTTCAGCCTCCGGTGTTTCTTTAGAGTTTAATCGCTGGTTGATACTGTTGAGGTTATTCTCCAAAGATATTTGGGTTGCCGAATTGTAAAAGATAAGTTCGTTGTTATAGAGGATGAGGTCAAGCCTTCCTCCAAACATCCCCCGAGAGGCGGTTTGAAGAATAGGGGTGTTTTTGATGACAGGAGGATAGATGAGATTGATTCCGGTATGGCCGCCCACGATGATATTGATTCCTTGGAGGGTCTGGGCCAACTCGATATCTTTCACATAGCCAAGATGGCTCAAGAGGATGATCAGATCGGTTTTGGGTTTAAGTTCTTTGACCATGGCCTGGGCTGTTTCGATCGGTGACCGCATGTTCAATCCCTTTCTCCGGGGGTCAGAAGGACCTGGAAAGAAATCAGGCGAGAGAAGGCAAAAAATGCCAATTCGAAGACCATTGATTTCCTTTATCAGAGAAGATTGAAAAAGAATTTTTCCCGACGCCTCATCAAGGAGGTTGGAAGAAAGGAAGGGGAAATTGGCTTTCTTTGAAATCTCCAACAGGAATTCCTTTCCAAGGCTCAAATCATCATCCCCGATACCTATGGCATCGTAACCCATCAGATTGAAACTCTCGACAATAAGATGGGCCTTCTCGCTCATTCCTTTTAACCCATTTTCAGGAATGGGATTAAGATATTTTTTGAAAAGGAGATCGCCGGAATCTAAAACGAGTATCCCCTTTTCATTTTCCCGTAAATCCTTCACCCACGCCCCTCTCCTGGCCAGACCGCCAAGACGATTCTTCTGATCTCAGGTCGGACAGGGTTCAATCTCGCCATTAATATTATTGCTATAGAGGAGAATGAGAGTCTTGTGCGATTTTTGGGCATGGGATGAAGATGCATTGAAGAGCAAGAAAAATCCCAGAACCAAAACGCCTATAATAAACCATCTTCGCTTCATTGCCATTCGCCTTTCGGTAAATAGTAATGGTGATTAGTGTCAATGAAACCTGTTTTTCCACAATCACCATTCACCAGCACTATCGAATATTTATATCCCAATCACCCTTCGAAAACAAGGGGTAATTCCCATGGGCCAAGTTCCGGAAGCACAAAGGAGCCATCAAATTACACACCCTTTTGGATCTGCGCGGAAGCATTCCTTAAGTGTCCAGAAAAGACTAACCGGATACGATAAGGCCCGCTGACATGCTGGCTTTCAGGGCTTCGTAGGCTTCAATGGAGCCGATATCGTGCCACTCGCCTTCGTCTATGACGATTCCCCGGATAGATCCCTGTTTATCCACGATTCTTCTGATCAAGGCAGGAATGATGGATTCGATTTTGCCGGCTTCAAGAAACTGAAGGATCGATGTCTCCATGGCATAGATGCCGGCAAAGAGGCAACTTTGAACTCCCCGATTTCCCAGTGTGTGCCGAAGATCGCAGATCTCAGCATCCTCATTGATGTTCACATTGAGAAGAGAGCCGCTGCTTCGCAGGGCAAGCGTTACCTCCGGTCGCTTCTGCTCATGGACCTCCAAGAGGCTCTGCAAGGGAAGATCAGTCACTACATCCCCGTTGTAGCAGAAGATGGCCTCGTCCTCGTTCAGGAGATCTTCAATGTTTTTAAGTCCCCCCGCCGTGTCCAGAAGGACTGGTTCATGGCGAAAGGTAATGGGCACACCATGCCATCGCCTGTCAGGAAATTTTTCCGAGTAGACTCCCGGGCAATGATGGGTGTTCACGATGAAGCGATCCACGCCAACTTTCAGGAGATGATCCATCGCGTAAGTGATGATGGGACGTCCTCCAATCTCCAGGAGCGGCTTCGGACGTCGCTCCGTCAGAGGGCGAAGCCGCCTCCCCAGCCCAGCGCCCAGGATGAAGGCTGTCTTGAATCGTCGCCCTTTCAATGGTTTCTCACGTCTTTTTCTTTCCGAACTCTGGATCAATTTTCACCAGTGCCACCACGATGAACCCCGGGGCCGTTGCGGCCATGACCCAAAGGAAGAAGTTCTGATAGCCCAGCTGTTCCTGGAGCCAACCGCTCGCCATGGCCGGTACCATCATACCCAAGGCCATAATTCCCGTGGAAATGGCGTAGTGGACCGTTTTATACTCTCCCTCCGACACCATAATCATAAACATCGTATAGGCTGTAAAGCCAAAGCCGTAACCGAATTGCTCCACGGCAACTGCGAGGTTGATCAAATGGAAATTGTCAGGCATGGTCTGCGAGACATAAACGAAAACGAGATTTGGCAAATGCATCATGCAGACCATGATCCATATCCAGAACTTGAGCCCTTTCCTGTAAATGGCATACCCGCCGAGAAGCCCTCCCAGCATCAGTGCAATTACCCCCACCGTGCCGTAAATAATTCCCACCTCTGATGTGGTGAGTCCCAGTCCCCCCTTTGAGCGAGGGTCGAGGAGAAAGGGCGCTATGATCTTGAGAAGCTGGGTCTCCGCGAGCCGGTAGAAGAGAAGGAAAGCAAGAATGGTAACGATCTTCTTTTTCCTGAAGAAGAGGCCGAAGATGTGGAGGAACTCCGCAGTGAGGGACGTCGAAGGGTTACGGTTAGCCGGACGGTCCGCAGTCGGATAGGGAAGAACAAAAAAATGATAAAGGAAGAGGGCTGCAAAGACGGCAGCCGACACAAAGAAGGCGATGGACCAGGCTGTGGGGATATCATGGTCGCTTCCTTCGAGATAACCTGCAAAGATGACAAGCCCGCCCATGGTCGCGATCGTGGCGATGCGGTAAAAGGTCGTTCGCACCCCGATAAAGGCAGCCTGGAGATGCTCCGGGAGCCCCAGCATGTAAAGGCCGTCGGCAGCGATATCATGGGTTGCCGAGCTGAAGGCCATCAGCCAGAAGAAGGCAAGGGTATATTGGAAGAACCTGGCAGCCGGGATGCTTAACGCAATGCAGGCCAGTGACGCACCGATGACGAGCTGCATCAGAAGGATCCAGTATCGCTTCGTCCTGAATAGGTCGACAAAGGGGCTCCAGAGCGGCTTGATGACCCAGGGAAGATAGAGCCAGCTTGTGTAAAAGGCGATCTTGGCGTTTGAAATGCCAAGGCGTTTGTAGAGCACCACTGAAACTGTCATTGCCATGATATAAGGAATCCCCTCGGAAACGTACAAAGAGGGGACCCAGGCCCAGGGATTTCGCGATGTCGGTTTTGGTGTGGAAGCGTCCATTCAATGCTCAATAGATTTTTTTAATTTCCGTCCCCCTGAAATAATGTCTCAAAATTTCCTCCGTTGAAAATCCCCGGGTTGCCATGACAGCGGCGCCGATCTGGCAGAGTCCCACGCCGTGTCCCCAGCCGGCACCATGAAGGGTAAATCGCTCGGCTTCCCCGTGAAGATGTTGTTTCACCGTCACAAGGAATGCACTGCTGTAAAGGTGACTACGGGAGAGCCAGCGCCTTATTTCAAGCTCCTTTCCCACGACAGCGTTTCTCTTCGAACCGACGATTTTTAACCGGGAGATCCGGCCCGAAGGACCACGGTGAAGGGGTACAATTTCATGCAGCGTCCCGAAATCAAAACCCGATTTTTCTCGAAGGATTTCTTCCAGTTCCGTCCGGGAGTATTCGACCTTCCAGCGGAAAAAACCTTTTGTCTCGCGGTCAAAGTCGGGAAGGATTTTTTCGAGAAGAGCTTCGTCTTTTGTGTGGCAGTAGGCTTCGGGGGCCGAAAAAATCCAGCGCGAAGCTTCTTCCTCCGTCCCGATCGGGCGATGAGGGACTGATGCATCCGAAATGCTTATCAGATAAGGGATTCGTTTATCATCCCAGGCTGTGCCGAAGTCTTCTGTGATTCCCCCGCAGGACTTGGAATATCGGGCATCACAGATTTCATCCTGGTAGGTGATCACCATCCCGCGCGTTTCTCGGACAGCATCTTCGGCCTGTTTGGATACGATCTTTGTAATGCCCTGGTAGCGCTGGCAGTGGTCATCGCTGCAGACATCGAAGAGGTCGTGGTCCTCCCGGTCATACCAGCGTATCACCTCTCCTTCCTTTTCGGTGGCCGGCAAGCACCCCGAAAGCCCCGTCTTGGCGGGGTCAAGGGGCACAGTATAAATGGGCGACACATTACTGGGAAGTTCCGCCCTGTGGGCGAGGAGCTTCTCCTTCCCCGCCGGTATGGACGTTTTTTTTGTTTTTTTCCTTCGACCGAGGCCAGCCAGAAGCCAGCTCCGGGATAGGATTGCGTGGGCCTTCAGAAATTCCATCGGAGCTTCAGCACTCATCTCTGAGGAGATCACACTTTTTAGATAATCCTCCAGGGGGATTTCATTGATGGCGGCGATCGTTTCGTCCTCGCGCAGACAGAGAAGCAGGTTCCCTTGAAAGGTCTGATTTTCTGTCCTCTCCCAGTGGAAGCGGTTTCCGATGGTTACATTAAAGAGTGTAAAAGCTTGCCCTGAGCGCACCTTTGTCCCTTGGCGCAGTCGAAGGGTGGAATCTTTTTGGGCTGTGAACCTGATCGATGGAGAACGGGTGATTTCACGATGGGTCTCATCGAAGAGCACGATCATCCCCGCTGTCCCCTTTGCTGAAAACCAACCTGATACAGGGCCGAAACCATCCCCGCGGAAATTTCCATCCAGACAACCCAAGACTTCGGTCTGCCGATCCATGATGCCGACAGTGATCTTCGACTGTTTTTTCATTTGAAGACTTTGCGAAAAGGATTCAAGGATTCCAGCCTGCCTGCCGCAGGCAGGGATTCATGGGTTTAGGTTAAGGTCAAGAAAATCTTAACCTCAACTTCAGCCTTAACCTAATTCAAGTTGAATCCTTCTTTTGTAAATGATCCTAAAGTTATTACTTTTTCGAAGGTGTTGTCAATTAGAGAGTTTCCCAGACGGCTCCTTGAGCGCGCATTCTTTCATCCTCTCTGCCAACTTCAAATCCGTTTTGGAGCATCTCTCAAGAATCAAAGGAATCATCCAGCCAATCATGCAACCTCGGGCGGCTTCTACCCGCTAGCATTAGCCTTTACCATCAGATATTTTAACTAAAATTAATGACATCTGAAGATGTGACCCCAAAGCCAACTCCTTCATTGGGTGGGTTATGATCAAATGATTAATCTTGGTATTGATACCGGGAAAGGAAGGGAGGTTCAGTAGATAGCTTTTTGATCGGATGATCCACATTAGAAGCGGCGTGCTCCATTAATTTGAATACCATCTCCGCTTCTTCCGGCGCGCCGATGGCCGAGGCAATCTCCTCTGATGTGAATGACTTTCTTTTTTCTTTCTTAAGAAAGGCAAGGGCATTGGCCTGGAGCTGAATCACCAACCCTGCTGCTTTTTTGCCCGCCTCCACACCGGGCTGATGATAGGCATTGACATTGATCAACGATGCATAGAAACCTACGGCTCGCTCATAAAGTGCAATCAAGGCGCCAATGGAGCGGGCATCTATTGTTTCAGTCGTAAGGGTGATGGACTCCCGGCCTTTTTCGCCGAGGGCCCTTCGGGTGCCCTGGAGAAAGGCATTCAGAAAATCACCGCTGGTCGCCTTCCCATCCAACATTAAAGAATGGCCTTCACGATCCTTGAGCACTTCAATAAAGTTGACGAAGAAATTGTTTACCCCTTCGCGAAGTTGCTGGACGTAAGCGTGCTGGTCAGTAGAGCCTTTATTGCCGTAAACCGAGATCCCCTGATTGACTATCTGACTGTTGAGATCTCTTTCTTTGCCAAGGGATTCCATGATGAGCTGCTGGAGATATTTTGGAAAGAGCTGAAGTCTATCCTTATAAGGAAGAATGACCATATCTTTTTTCCCGCGACCTCCCGTGGCGTGATACCACATGAGAGCCAAAAGGGCCGCAGGGTTGGTTCGCGAATCTTTTTTCCGTGTCACCTCATCGCAGAGGCGGGCACCTTCTAAGAGTGCGTCTATGTCAATACCCTGGAGCGCCGCGGGGAGAAGCCCAACTGCAGAAGTCTCTGAGGTCCTTCCACCCACCCAGTTCCACATCGGAAACCTTGCGATCCATCCCTCCTTTTTTGCCATTCGGTCAACATTGCTATTTACTTCGGTAATCGCCACAGCATGTTTTTCGAAACGAAGTCCCCTTGACTGATAGACAGCCTTCGCCTCAAGCATTCCATTTCGATTTTCTATCGTGCCCCCACTTTTTGAAATGACAATCGTCATGGTCTTGGATAAAGCACCCTTTATTTCTTTTAAAACTCGGTCGAATCCATCCGGATCGGTATTATCAAAAAAATAGGGTCTGACCGGATCTTTGAAGGTTCTGAGTGCATCGGATACAAACTGAGGACCCAGGGCTGATCCACCAATGCCAATGATCAGCATGTGGGAGAAACGCTTTCCTTTCTGGGATTTTATCTTTCCGGTATGAACCTTTCTGGAAAAATCTTTGATGGCCTGGAGGGTTTCCTGAATGTCACGAGTGATCTCTCGCCTCGGAGCCAATTCCGGGGCACGGAGCCAGTAATGGCCAACCATCCTTTTTTCATCAAGGTTTGCAATCGCCCCGAATTCAAGGGCCTCCATGTCTCGGTAGGCCTTTTGCATTGGAGCTTCCATCCGATCAAAATAGTCCTTTGGAAACATCATGCGGCTGATATCCACCATCAGCCCGATCTCAGGATTGAAATTCAGATACTCCTTATATCGTTTCCATTCTTCGATGCTCATCATCACTCACTCCTCAAGAGGCTGCTGAAAAATGCCCATCTGCTACGTTTCCCAGCTGCCTCACCGTCTCGGCGGCCACACCGGTAGGGAACGGTTTAAAACCGTTCCCTACAAATGATTTCGCCTGCCTGCGCGTAGTCCCGCCTTGCGGGACGAAGGCAGGGGTGCTCAACTTGATCTAGACATTTTTGAGCAGCACGGAAAATATCATTTTTCACCAACCTTTTAACCCTTTAGAAGAGCCATGGCACGAGAGGCTGCACCCAGAAGAGCTGTTCTCTCATTCATAATGACCTTCACGGGGATATGCGCAACAATATGGGATAACCTCCCCTTTTTTTTGAAAGCCTTAACGAAAGTCCCATCCTTCAGTTTCCAGAGGATCTTGGGGGCGATTCCACCTCCGATATAGATTCCCCCAATTGCCATGACCTGGAGGGCAAGATTTCCAGCGGCCGCGCCGTAGATGGAGGTGAAGAGATCCAATGCCTTCCTACACAACTTATTCTTCTTGAGACGAGCCGTCTCAGAAATCACTTCAGCCGGGTCTTCTTGTTTCATCTTTTTAGAGAGCCACGATGGTTCACTCCCAAACCTTTTTGAATCCTTCAGGAATTGATAAATATGGGAAAAGCCTTCCCCTGAAAGGACTCGTTCGTAACTGACATGATCGAAGTAGCTCGAGAGGTAATGAAACAGCTCCAACTCCAAATGGTTTCTGGGCCCGAATTCAGCATGGCCTCCTTCAGAAGGAGAAGGCACATGTTGTTGACCATCCCAGAAAAGGATCGCCTCTCCAAGACCTGTTCCAGCAGAGATAAGGGCTTGATTCCCCTTTTTTATTTTACCCACATTCAAAATTTCAAAGTCGCTCTTTTTCAAAACAGAAATGCCATAAGCATTCGCAACCAGGTCATTGATCACCTCCACCTTTTTGATAGGCAGCGTTTTTTGAAGCGATTGAATGTCTATCCACCATGGAAGATTCGTGGCGATGACGACTTCCTGGGTAACGGGCCCGGCCACGCCAAAACAGGCGGAACCAATTCCCTTCTGTCCATTCAGAAATTCTCCGAGGATATTCTCCAGCCCCTTGTAATCTCTGCTTAAAAAGGTTTTTTCAAACAGGAAGTGAAGGCGACCCCTAGTTACTTCAAAAAGGCCAAGACGAGTGTTTGTCCCGCCAACATCCCCTGCCAGAACAATCTCAGATTTGATCGTTTTTCCTCTAAGTTTTTTCATTATGCTATGTCAATCCTTTGTAAGGAAGAGATAATTATAGCTTATACATACACCCCAGCGGCATGTCAAGATAACTCTCCCCTTGAAGGAAAATTTATTGAAAATCCCCCGAACAGGATATTAGACTTAAAAAATAGAAACAAATTGTGATTTCATCATTGAAGCCGCAGTGGAAAATATTCCTTTGAAATGGGAGATTTTTGCAAAACTCGACGAGGTGACACCAAAAGAGACGATCCTTGTCAGCCCTTTAAGAGAGAACATTTGAGGTTATGTTTCGTTGACCCTATTGGTGACGATAAAAAATTATAACAGAACGAGCAGGTCTATTATTCGATGATAATGGCTTCCACAGGGCAGTTTTTTGCTGCTTCCTCCACTTTTTTCTCAAGCTCTTTAGGCACGTTCTCCATTTTAGCGACAGCCACATCCCCCTGTATTTCAAAAACTTCAGGGCACTCATCCACACATGTCTCGTCACCTACACACGTTTCTTTATCCACTCGGACTTTCATATTTTTCCCCTTTCTATCCAGTTCACCCCGTTAGAAAGAATGCCCCGCTGCTCCCTCCGGGCCAGGCTCCGCCCCGGAAGGGCTCATGCCCCGGAGGGAGGCCCTCTGGGCCGGCGGCTGCAGCGGGGTTAGATTTTAGAATAATTCCGGCGGGGTTTAATGCCCCGCTGGAATTTCTAACGGGGTGAACTAAAATATGATATGTAAGTTTGCACTTTCAGTCAAAGTTGTCAACAAAATTTTTTGAGATTCCCGAAAAATCCAGAAATCTCTAATTACATAGATTAGGACCCGATTACATAGATTAGGACCCGATTACATAGATTTGAGAATCATTAAAAAATCAAGTAAATTTGCGTAATCATCTTTTGAAAATTGTGTAATTAAAAGAGCGTGTAGTAATTTTTCAGAGCTCCCATGATTAAGCGCTTGACAAATGTTTTTTGTTCGTTTAATATCAGCAGTAACTGATAATTCTGAATATATCTTATTATCAGAAATTCCTGTGATGGGAGACGATGCCATGCCCAAAAAAAATCAGAAGGTTTGCTGTTCCCCTGTGGAAATGGGGATGAATTATTGCAAGGTCGAATCGATCATCAGCGTCGATGAACGGGGACAAATGGTGCTTCCCAAAGAATTGAGAGATAGGGCAAATATCCGCGCAGGGGATAAGCTGGCTATTATCAGTTGGGATAAAGGCGGGGAGGTTTGCTGTATCTATTTGATCAAGGCAGAACATCTCGCAGAGCGCGTGAAAGATTTTCTCGGTCCAATGATGAAAGGTATGGCCGCTTAAAAATGGCAATCATGTAATTTTTCAACATAGGAGAGTTCTCATGGATGAAGCAAAAGATTACCTCTTAGAACAACTGGAAGACCTTTCTAAACCTACAAGCTGTTGACCCAAAGGTGGAGTGGCTCAGTTGAGCCTTCCCAGTTTAAAGCAGCCCTTTGTTATTGGTTCGATCCAGACCCCCGTTGGTCCTGTGCCTCAGGTTTCATCCTCTCTGGTTTGGGCAGATCGTTTGGGGAGGTATAGAGCCCGTTGGGGGATAGGCCGCATGCATTACACCGTCGAACCCGGTCTTTATGCATTAGGAAAGCCCGATGAGGAGTCCCCGGTCTTGGTCACTGCCAATTACAAGATGAGCTTTGACAAGCTGCGTGAGGCATTACCAGGCCGGGACATGTGGATACTGGTTCTGGATACCAAAGGCATTAATGTCTGGTGTGCTTCGGGTAAGGGGACCTTCGGGACGATGGAACTCGTTGGCCGAATCAAATCAAGTGCCCTGAGCCAGATCGTCTCACATCGGGAATTGATTCTGCCCCAGTTGTCTGGTCCAGGAGTTGCGGCTCATCATGTCAAGAAATTATCCGGCTTTAAAGTTATATATGGCCCCATCCGGGCGACAGATCTACCGACTTTCTTGGAGGGCGGGCTTAAGGCAACACCAGAGATGAGACTCAAGACCTTTACGACTTTGGAGCGAATAGAACTCATCCCAATGGAACTTGTCGGAGCCCTAAAGGTAGGTATTATTGTCATTCCTATCCTTTTCTTTTTATCTTATGTTGGGAAGTCAGGAGAAGGTTGGACGAATGCTTTGAACCATGGCTATTTTTCGGCTCTATCACTCCTGACCGCTATTCTGGCTGGTGCTGTTTTGGCACCTTTATTGTTGCCATGGTTACCCGGCCGGGCTTTTTTTATCAAAGGCCTTAGCCTTGGATTCCTTTTTACTGCAATCCTCATGGCTTTTTTCTGGAATGACTGGATCACAGGGATAGGCCGTCTGGAAATACTGGCTTGGTTTTTTCTTATCCCTGCGGTCTCGGCTTATCTGGCGATGAATTTTACAGGAGCATCGACTTACACTTCTCTCTCAGGGGTAAGAAAAGAAATGCGTTGGGCATTACCCCTGGAGATTGTCGGGGGGATTGTAGGCCTCATTCTCTGGTTCGGGTCAAATTACATTGCATGAGGAGTTACATTTATGAACCATTTGATCTATCTTAAAGATGTCGTCACTTTAAAGCTTGAGCAGAAAAAGTGTGTGGGTTGTGGTGTATGTCTATTGGTCTGCCCCCATGCTGTGTTGAGTCTAACAAACGGCAAGATTGAAATTGCGAACAAAGACGCCTGTATGGAATGTGGCGCCTGTGCCCGAAATTGTCCTACCGAAGCTCTCAATGTGCGTTCGGGGGTGGGCTGTGCAGTTGCGGTGATCAATACCATGCTGGGTCGAAAAAGCTCTTCTTGCTGTTGCTCGGTAGATTCGGAGGTGGGATCAAGTGATAGTTCGGAATGTTCTCAAGGCGCTAACCAAACAGGCTGCTGTTAGCTGTAGTGGAGCTGTGAAGAAGACTAATTAGGGTCGCCTATTCTTAATTATTCTGTTGTTTTGACTGTGGCTGTTAGAGCGGCTATAGATTTATTTTTCAGGCTAACTTCGATTCTTCATAAAGATCGATCTCCGCTGGATTGAGTAACCCTGAAGTTAAGGCTGGTTAGAATATGATCCCCATCTCGCGCTTCAGCCTTCCAGTTTCCAATGTGTTGCGGCCGGAAAGTGTAATAACTGTAAACTGACCATGCTGGAGGCTTGACATCGATTTCCATTCGATAGTACTCCTTACCTTCCCATAGCCAAATATGGGAAATTTTCCCTGTTCTTGGAGTCTTGATTCTTGTGAAGAAGTAACCCCGTTGGTTATTGGATGTAAAATCTGAACATTTCCCGGTCAGAAACTGTTGAACGCCATCTCTTTCAATGCCTGTCCCGATGCTGGCCTCAAGAACTTCCAAAACAGGACTCTGTTGTGTCGCGACATTCTTGACTTCCAACTTCTCTGATCCTGGAAACTCATTTTGTTGAGCCGGATAAATTCTTTGAACCCTCACCTCTTGCTGGATTGCTGGAGAGGGTAAGGATGGAGGCAATGAGATAGCTTTAGGTTTCTCTTCTATGGGACGGCGCGCGGGATAGGAGATGAAGAGTACCGTCAAGAGAATAACTGCGAAGATTAGAGAGAAGAGAAACCATGGTCTAACGCTCTTTTTATGGGGTAGAGCCTGTTGAGGCAACTCGATGGGCTCTGGAGGAATAAGACTTTTCAGATAATTTTCATATTGGAGAACAATGTCTTTCGGATCGAGGGTGAGATATCTGGCGTAACCTTTCAAGAACCCTTTAACATAAAGGGCAGGGGGGAGAAGCTCATATCTGTCTTCTTCGATGGCTTTGAGGTGGCGCTCCTTTATCTTGGTGAAGTTAGAGATTTCCTCCAGCGAAATGTTCCGTGTCTCTCTTTCTTCCCTTAAAAATTTGCCTGGAGACTCCATCATTGCTTATACCGGAAGAAGATTTAGCCCGTTATTTGATTCTTTACGTTATTAAATGCTGGTCTGCGAAGAGTTAACTTGGATAAAATATACGCAATTGTCGTGCCAAAGTATAAAAATCGTAATACATTGAAATTTAAGAATATTATAGAATAAAGGATCAAAGAAATATCATTTTTTGCCAAAATTTGGCTCGTTTGCGACTATTTGTCAAAGGAGTAAGGAGAATATGCACCAAAATTTAAGAGAGGTCAAGCCAAACGACCTGCCCTCTTGGTAAACACGCTGTTTCCGTCACCGCTACTTTTCTTTTAGTATGTTATTTTTGTGGGCGCTTTCTGGTTAATGTACACCCGGTGCGGGGATACCTTCTCTCCCTTTTTTCATCAGCAGGACAAGAGGAAGAATTAGCATCATCATGGTTGAAAGAAGGTAAAAGGCATCGTTAAATGACAACACCGATGCCTGTTTTATCACTTCGCCATAGATTAATCCTAAGCTTCCCTGGTCAGGAAGGGAAGGGATAAACCCTTTCTGCTGCAACATCTGGGAGATTTGTGGAAGGGCAATCTGGAAGTTTCTATCGAAGGGGGAGAGATGTTCCACGAGGTGGACCTGATGAAACTGCGCCCTTCTGGCAAGCATGGTTGTAATGAAGGCAACGCCAAAGCTACCCCCGAGGTTTCTTGGGAGGTTGAAAATTCCAGTGGCATTTCCCATCTCTTCCTTTCTTATGCTTGACATGGTCATCGTTGTAAGGGGGATGAAGAGAAAGCCCATACCAATTCCTAACACAACTCTTGGCCAAAAGATGGTATTGAAATCAACCTGAAGATTAAACTGAGCCATCATATGGACCGAATAACCAGCCACAACAATGCCAAAGGCAAGGATTGCCTTTGGATTGATCTTTGTGACAAGTTTCCCTGCTATGGGCATGGCGATTATGGTGGCAATGCCACCGGGGCCGAGTGCCAGCCCTGATAGGAAGGACGTATATCCCATCAACGTCTGGAGGAAAATGGGCAGCAATACAATGCTTCCAAAAAGATTGAAGAAAACGAAAAACATGATGATATTCCCTGTGCTGAATGAAAGATTTTTAAAAGTCCTCAAATTAACAATGGGGTTCTCCGCGAAAAACTCGACCAGGATAAACATGATCAGAGAAGAGATGGAGATATAACTCATCCAGGTGATGAAGCCGGATGAAAACCAATCTTCTCTCTCTCCTTTGTCGAGAACGATCTGAAGGCATCCCAGGCCAATCACTAAAAACAAAAGTCCCCAGTAGTCAATCTTCATTTTTATTCTCTGCATGTAGGGCGGGTCAACGATAAAAAGAAAAGCCATCAAAATTGAAACAAGTCCTATTGGGACGTTGATATAGAATATCCAGTGCCAGGACCAGTTGTCCGTAATCCATCCTCCCATCAGAGGGCCGATAATGGGTCCAAACATGATGCCAATGCCAAAGATCGCCATGGCCATCCCGTGCTGATGGGGTGGAAATGTTTCCAGAAGAATGGCTTGGGAGATGGGCTGAAGGGCTCCGCCGCCCAGACCCTGGAGAACTCTGAAGAATACAAGACTCTGAAGATTCCACGAAGAGCCGCACATGAGAGAGCTGAAGGTAAAGAGGGAGATGGAGAAAATGAGATAACGTTTTCTTCCAAAGAGCCTGCTCAGCCATCCGGAAATGGGGATGATAATGGCATTGGATACAAGATAAGAGGTAATCGTCCAGGTGGATTCGTCAATCCCTGCAGAGAGGCTTCCGCGGATATGATCAAGGGAGACATTGACGACCGATGTGTCGATGATCTCGATGAGCGTAGGGAGCATGACTGTGATGGCAACAATCCACCTGTTCATATCAACCTACGTCTCATTTAGAATTAACCAATATGGTAGGTTCCACAGACATCCCAATCCTTAAGTTGTGGGAAGGATCTGTGCCTTGATCAAGAATGATCTTGACGGGTATTCGTTGCACGATCTTGACATAATTCCCTGTGGCATTCTCAGGGGGGAAGAGGGAGAAAACTGCTCCGGTGCCTGCCTGGACACTCTCCACCTTCCCGTAAAATACCTTACCAGGGTAGGTATCCACTATTATTTTCACCTTCTGTCCTGGTTTAACCCTCCCCAGTTGGGTTTCCTTATAATTTGCAGTAATCCAAATATCATTAAGAGGGACAACCGCCATGAGAGATTGTCCAGGCTGAATTTGATTTCCAATTTCAACAGACTTCTTGGCGATGTAACCGTCTGAGGGTGAATAAATTATGGTGTAGCTTTTGCTCAACTCCACCCCCTTGAGAGTAGCCTCTTTCTGTTGAATCTGCGCCTGCTGCGGAATGAGGGATGTTTCTGTTTGTTTGATCACGGCTTTCTGAGTTTCAAGGGATGCCTCAAGCTGTTTAATGCGCTCCCTGGCTGCCTTGACCTGTGCTGCCGCCACATCGTAAGAAGTTTTTGCTTTATCATACTGTTCCCTTGGGATCACTTCCTTTTTAAGAAGGGATTCTGCTCTTTTGAAGTCAACCTCTGCCTGTCGGAGGTTGGCCTCCTGAAGCTCAAGATTTGCCCTTGCTTCCTCCATCGAGGCAATGATCCCTGTCAACTGTTTTTTAGCGGTATCCACCTTGTCCCGGATCTCAGATAGTTTTGCTCTCTCGGTCTCAAAACCAGCTTGTGCCTCCTTCACCCTGACCTCATAATCTATTGGGTCTATCTCGAGAATGGGCGAGCCCTTTTTTACAAACTGATTGTCTTTCACATGGATCACCTTAACCGTACCAGAGATCTTGGAAGCAATGGCATGTACTCTGCCATCAACAAAGGCATCATCGGTTGAGAGGTGAGTCGATTTATATTCTCTATAAAAAAAGAGCGCCACCGCTCCGATGATAATGATGATGGGAAATAAAATAAAGGCAATGAACTTTTTTCTCTGGTTGTTTGGTTTTACTTTATTCTCTTCCATTGATACAGATTCCTCCTATCAACTTCCTGCGTGAAGATAATATATTTATGTTAATGTTTGCATGGTTAATTGTAAAGTCTTTTTGGTTTCCTATAAACAATCCATGGGTAGCAATTGATTTTTGAGCCAATTTTTATTAATTAGATTTTAAGGAGGTGCTCCATGGATCGGAGAAGAGAGGGAATTGGCGACCTGTATCATCAGGAAACAAAATATCGAAAAGAAGCCATGCCGCGAGGGGGACTCGATTGGGGACACCAGCCCTCTCCCTACAAAGAATTTCCTTATGCCTTGAAACATTTTCCTATTCGCCCCCTTGATCAGAAGGGTGGAAAATCTCTTTGGGAGACGATTGCTCAAAGGCGATCCATTAGAGAATTTTCTAACCAATCCATTACTTTCCCCGAGCTTTCACAATTGATCTGGGCTACCCAAGGGATCACTTTGAAGGCGTTGGGATTTGAATTCAGAGCTTCACCCTCTGCCGGCGCCCTTTACCCTATTGAGACTTATCTCGCAGTGAACCGAGTCGAAGAAATTCCATCGGGACTCTATCATTACAATGTGAAGGAGAGGCAATTAATTCTTTTGAAGGAGGGCTATTTGGGTCCTGAGCTTTGTCAAGCTGGATTGGGTCAGGAGATGCTTGAAGAGGCTGCCTGCGTGTTTGTTTGGACAGCCATGGTTGACCGATCGAAGTGGAAATATCGAGAGAGGGGTTATCGTTACATCTACATGGATGTGGGGCATATCGGCCAGACTCTCTATTTAGCTGCGACAGCATTGGATCTTGGTTGCTGCACAGTAGGCGCCTTCTTTGATGAAGAGGTAGACCGTGTCATTGGTGTGGATGGTAAGAACGAAATTTCTGTCTACCTTGGAGCGATTGGGCATGCCCGGTGAAACAGTTCGGAGGTTAATTAGTAAGGAGTTTGGAGTTCAGAGTTCGGAGTAAAATCTTAACATTAACTGATACTTCGAACTACCTGCCTGCGCGTAGCCGCTTCGGCGAAGGCAGGCGAACTCCCGACCCCGCACTATTAATTTACATAGTATTGATTTAAAACAATAGGGTCAAAAAAAAGACATATTATAACCTGTTGAAATAAGAAGAATATGCTATTTTATAAATTGGTGGTCCCTATTTCAGAGTCAATTATTAGACATTAATTTTCAATAAAAACTTATTGTTTCGACGTTTCTATTTTTTCAATGACTTTTTAAAGCAAAATTTTTAAAAAAATCAAATAGTTAAAAAAATTTTTTAGTAGGATAATGAGATGGTATAGAAATTGCTGATCTAAAGGCACGGAGGTGAGATTTGCATTGTAGGAAGAGTTTCTCATTAATAGGTATAATTTTTATTTTTTTAGTGGGATGCGCTACAATACCCCCTGTTCGAGAGGCACTGAAAGAAGATCTTAAAGTCCCGGCCGGCAGAATTGAGGGAAATCATTTTTCCGGAATAAGATATCCATTTAATATCTCGGTTCCTTCCAATTGGAAGATGACAACAGAATTCCCTGATTTTCTGGAAGAGCTGGGGTATGGAAAGCCTTCTCCCATGGATAAGGAGCAGACAGAATTATATGCTTATAATCCGAAAACAAAATCGAATATTCAATTCGATTTCACGCCGGCAGGTCGGTATTCGACATTTAGCCAAGAGTCGATTGAGAGATTAACTACTCTTGCCACTGGAAGTTTTAAACAAGAGTTAGAAGAAGAGCATGGGAAAGATGTCCAGGCTGAGATCGGTCCTACAACATCTTATTCTTTGAAGGGCGTTCAATTTGCTGCAAAGAAGTATGCAACTTATACCATTAAAGGAGTGAAGCGGGAACAGGGATGGATTTATGGGTTTACAGAACCCTATCAGATTTTTGTTCTTTATATGATATTGGGAAAAGAGGGTGCGAACGACCGTCAGGATATGAAGAAAATCCTTGATTCTTTTGAGTTCATGCTAAAAAAATAATACCCCCCTCTGTAAGGATTACTTCTTCAAAGGGCCCCTCAAACGCAGCCGTTTGAAGGGCCCTGATTTTTTTGGCAGGCTGTTGAAAAAGTTACGAAAAGTACCTAATTTGTCATTCTGAGCGAAGCGAAGAATCTCGTTCTTGCAAGATTTGAGACCCTTCACTTCGTTCAGGGTGACATGAAAAAAACTTTTTCAGCACCCCAATTAAGTTTAATCTTCATTGATTTTTTGGAAAAAATTCATTATTTTTTGTAAATATAAAACTTTAAAAAAAGAGTGGAGGATTTAGATGGAGAAAGTAGAATTGAAGAAGGGGATTTATTGGGTTGGAGCGATTGATTGGAATGTAAGAGATTTTCACGGCTATTCCACTCCTTATGGGACAACTTATAATGCTTATTTAATATTGGACGAGAAGAACGTTCTGGTGGATACGGTAAAGGCTCCGTTCTACCTCGAGTTGCTGGGGCGCATTTCAGAGATCATTGATCCGTCAAAAATTGATGTGGTGGTTTCGAACCATGTGGAGATGGACCACTCCGGTTCCCTCACTCAGATTGTCGAACGGATTGGAAACCCTATCGTGATCACCTCTGAGAGGGGTCAGAAGGGTCTGATGAAACATTATAAAAAATCGCTGAAATTTAAGATTGTGAAGAGCGGAGACGCATTTTCCCTCGGTCATCGGACCCTCACCTTTGTGGAGGCTCCCATGCTTCACTGGCCGGATAGCATGTTCACCTATATTAAAGAAGATCAACTCCTTTTGCCGAATGATGCCTTTGGTCAGCATTTTGCTTCTTCCCAGAGATTTGAAGATGAGGTGGGGGATGTCATCATGAAACACGCGGCAAAATATTATGCCAATATCCTTTGGCCTTTGGCGCCGCTCATTTTGAAAAAAGTGGACGAAGTGGTGAAAATGGGGATTCCCATCGATATGATCGGACCCAGCCATGGTCTTATCTGGAGAAAGGATCCCAACCGAATCATTCAGGCCTACGTGGATTGGAGCCAGGGAAAGTCCAGGAATAAATTCCTTGTCATCTACGATACGATGTGGGGGAGTACGGAAAGCATTGCCAAGGCTATCCTTAAAGGCTTGATTGAGGAGGGAGTGGAAGCAAGACTTCTTCACCTGCGATCCAATCATCGGAGCGACATCATCGAGGAGATGCTGGATGCAAAAGGTATCCTTTTGGGTTCACCCACTTTGAACAACGGAATGTTTCCAACGATGGGAGACTTCCTAACCTATATGAAGGGGCTGAGACCGAAAGGGAAGGTCTTCGGCCTCTTTGGATCGCATGGTTGGGGAGGAGGGGCGATCAAGGAGATGAGAAAGGCTCTCGAGCAGGAGAAATTCGAAATTTGGGAGAAGGAATTTCCTGTTCAATTTGTTCCAGATCCGGAAGAATTGAAAAGTGCGATTCAATTCGGAAAGGAATTTGCCAAAAAAGCCTTAGGCAAATAAAGAATGCATAGCGCAAAGCGCAGAGCGTTTAAATCCTGAGCAGTCCCCCTCACCTTCTCCTCTCCCCCACGGGGGGAGGGTAGGGTGAGGGGCAACGCTATGCTCTATGCCCTATGCGCTTTGCGAATTAGGCTAAGGACTTAGAATGGCAGAAGAAACGGGCTCGTATAATCAGATTGTCCTCGAACATTTTAACTATCCGAGGAATATGGGCGAGATGGAGAACCCTGATGGAGTTGGAGAAGCTCAGAATCCTGTTTGTGGCGATACGATGCGGCTTTTTATCAAAGTAGAGACGGATCGGATCATCGATGCGAAGTTTCTGACCTTTGGGTGTGGGGCCGCCATCGCTTCTTCGAGCATCACTACAGAGATGATCAAAGGAAAAACGATTGAAGAGGCTCTTATGATTTCAGATCAGGTGATCGCCGAGGCCCTCGGCGGACTTCCACCGACGAAGGTCCATTGTTCCATCCTGGCAGAGAAAGCCATCCAAGCTGCTGTCTTAGATTATCAGAACAAGATTTACCCCCCAACCCACTTTAGGAAAGGAGGGTAGAAGATTGATTACACCAACGGCAATAATTAATTTGTAGCGCAAGCCAGCAATTCTCGGTGAAAATACAGCGAGATTCTTCAGTCGCTAGGGCTCCTTCAGAATGACATTACGAAAGTCCCCAGTTGTCATTCTGAGCGAA
>PEUO01000037.1 GCA_002780715.1 Deltaproteobacteria bacterium CG03_land_8_20_14_0_80_45_14 | reverse complement strand
CTTTTCATATTGCATATTGCGGAATTACATTCCGAAATCCACATTCCGAACTCTGAATTATTGCGTGGCTTGCGGAATCATGCTCTTCCACAGATTGAAAATAAAGATAAAAATAGCAACTGCCTGGCCAATTCCAAACAGGATTGCTAAATAATGCCAGAATCCCCCCTGGGATGTCTCTGCTATCCATGAAAGAGAAAGGCCCACTAATGTAATGTTAGCAATCCATACCTGGATGTTGCCAAGGCGATGGCTGTAAATTGGTCTCCCCATGAATCGCGGAAGGATATGATATCCCACGCCATAAATCATCATGGCCATAAATCCCAGAAGAAGAATGTGGGCATGAACCCTCGTGACAGTGAATCGAATGTCTGTGAATAAAACCAAACATACCCCCATAATAGCTCCAATTCCGAGATAGATCAGACTCGATTTGACAAAAGCCTTTGCATATTTATCCATCCCTATTCCTCCTTAACAAATCTCCTTTTATCCCCCTTTGTTAAAGGGGGAAATGAGGGGGGATTATCTGTTTTAGCCACCATGGATGAGCATAGGCAGACATCGGGTGGAAACCCAAAGGTCCTGTCCGCCTTTTCGACATGGAAGCAAAACACCTTCGTGTTCTGTTTTATGACACAAGAAACAAATCATTTCCTTTTTCTCAGCCATTTTCTTGTCTCCTTTTTAATTCAAATTTAACCCTTAACTCAGGAAAATACTTTGACTTAAATCAATTCTTAAATTTTTAATAATCTTCTCAATCCCCTATCTCCCCATCCCCACAATTCTCATAAATCATGTGCGAGGGAGGGTTATACGAAATAATGATAAAGCATATCCACCCGGCCATGTTTGATCATATACACCCCAGAAAGCTTCATGACCTCTCGAATCTTTGCTTTATAATCACCATGGTAACACTGAGTTTCACATTTCTTGCACATCGGTTTGGGATCGTGAGGGCACTTCAGCCTCATGGTCAGGCCATAAGTGAGAAGCCTTGTGCATTCCGTGCACAGGGAGATTTCCTTCTTCTCAATTTCCTTGATATCGAAAAGTTTGAATGAGAAGGGGGTCCTCTCTCCATTGTGATTCTCTCTGCAGTAGATCCCTACAAACCTCATCAATGTCTGAATATCATCTTTCTCCTTCTCTGAAATTTCTCTTTGCTTCACCATCTCCTCACTCTCCCCACTCTTTGTTCCAAGAGACAAACAATCATTCTACTATCCAATGTTCTAATATTCCGGAAAAAATTGCATTGACTTAAGTCAACCCTTCGACTCCCCAGCATAAATGCTGGGGCTTGCTCAGGGTTAACCCTGAGCGGCACTTCTTCACCCCGCCTTCAAAGGCGGGGCTTGGCGCCGCCGAATGGGTCAAGAGTAAGATCAGGTGAAGAATATTTTCGTAACCCATTAACTTTACAATGAAATTTAAGGAAATGGCGTGTGAAAATTCGAGGCTTGGGAAAAGGAAGCTTCTCTTAAATAATCTACCTGGTTAGAGATAACCATTCTCGACGGTGAGGGCATTGCCAATGACAATAAAAATAAAATAGAGTTGAATGACAAATCCGTAGGTGGCTTGAATCTCTTTACTGACTTTGCCTGCAATATAGACATCTGTGAGGCCAATCAAGAACTCAAAAAACATGATCAACGTCAAGGGCCAACTGACTGACCCGCTACGGGAAATAGAGGACATCATCTCCTCTCTCTTAAATAATGTGAGTAATCTCATCACTTCCTTCCTCAGGGAATCCAAATAACTGCCGCGCTATATCGGGAAGTCAGTTAAGGGTGGCAGGAGAAAATCCTCTCACTCCTGTTTCCGATAATCATAGACCCCTCTTCCACTCTTCCGGCCGAGGCGTCCAGCTTTAACCAATTTAACGAGAAGGGGAGCAGGACGATATTTTTCACCCAATTCTTTATGGAAAGTTGTCATACAGTTGAGAAGGATGTCCAACCCAAAAGCATCCGCCGCTGCCAAGGGACCTAAAGGGAAATTAAGCCCTCTCACACAGCAGCGGTCTATCTCTTCGGCGCTGGCGAGAAAGGATTCCAAGACATAGAAAGCTTCATTCACCATTGGAAGGTAAAGGCGGTTGATCACAAAACCCGGGGAGTCCTTGACGGTAACGGTTTCCTTGTCGCACTTAGTCAGAAAATCAACAACTTTTTTATGAGTCTCATCTGCAGTCTCTAAACCACGTACTAACTCAACCAGTGGAGTAAGTGCCGCCGGAATTAAAAAATGTATTCCAATACACTTTTCGGGTCGGGCCGTGACTGCTCCCATCTCGGTAATGCTCAACGTGGAGGTGTTGCTTCCCAGAATAGTTTCTTTTGGACAGATCCCATCTATTTTTTTGAACAACTCCTTCTTCACATCAATGTCCTCAAAAGCAGCCTCAATGACCAACTCCACATCAGAAAGGGCCCCCGTCAAGTCCGTTGTCGTGCTAATAAGGGGAAGAACCTGGTCCATCTCCTCATTCTTCATCCTCCCCTTTTTAACCTGACTGTTTAAAAATGATTTTATAGTACTTAGCCCCCTTTTTATTAATTCTTCAGAGAGATCCACCAGGGTGGTTTGAAAACCGCCTCTGGCACAGACAATCCCGATCTGACTTCCCATTGTTCCCATACCGACGACACCCACTTTTTTGATATCCATTTAAAACCCCCCTTTCTCAAGATATTCTACCAATGGAGTCTCTCTCATTGTCCTGTTGGGACTGAGAGCAATTTACCAACAATTTTTCAAATTATCAATTTGATCTTTCCTTTTGTTTCAGGATAAGTTAATAATTGAAAAAGTTTTACTTTCCAGCAGGAAGGATAGTCTATGAATTTCTTTTTTGAACCAAAGGGAATTGCTGTGGTTGGTGCTACCCCAGAACCATATACGGGTGGGCGGTTTTTAGTGTCCAATCTAACCCTCGGCTATAATGGACCCATCTATCCTGTCAATCCCAAATATAATGAGGTCCTTGGCTTGAAATGTTATCCCAGGGTCTCGGATATCGAAGGTCCTTTAGATCTTGCCTTGATCTTTGTCCCGGCCCAAGCTGTGCCTCAAGTCTTGGAAGACTGCATCACAAAGGGTGTATGCGGGGCAATTGTGGAATCGAGCGGTTTCGCCGAAGTTGGGCCAAAAGGAAAGGCCCTACAGGATCAGTGCCTCGACATCGCTCGGAAAGGGCGACTACGAATATGGGGACCGAACTGTATGGGGTTTATTGACACATCGAGGGAGTCTTAAGACAGGCGGGTATCCATCAAGCAGATGACTTTTTTGAGATGGTGGATATTGCTCGGACCCTTGAAAAAGATTTTTATCTGCAACATCCACCTGATGAAAAACCCAGGATCGCCATTTTGAGTTACAGTGGAGCCTCAGGGATTGTCACCATAGATCATATGGAAAAATATGGCCTGACTTTAGCTCGTTTATCATCCCAAACGCAGAAGCGACTGGAAGAATTATTCTCCACCTGGATGCCTGTTAAAAAAGAGTAGAGAGCTGGCGTAGTGGCTGAAGGCTCTATCTCCAGCTCCCCCTCATCAAACCGTACGTTCGGTTTGTTTACCTCCGGTCAAGCTTCGCCCCCGAATACGGCTTTCCGATTATCTTCATCCGGTTGCTTTCACAACTCCTGCTTGGCCTTCCGATATGGTTTCCTTTGAAGTTCCCGGATCTTTTCTGGAGTTTCCAGCACGCTCCGTGCAATCCCCTTTCCTTCCCTCCTTCAGAAACTCGATGAAAGCATTGCCCCTTCCCTCTCCTAAGGTTATTCTATCCTTAGAATCCAAACGGTACTATGGGCAACTCCGATTCCCTTGCAGACCCGGTAAAATTTCGTATCCTTATATCTACCGGTCGCCCTCCTGTTGAGCATCGAATGTTGCTTGCAGAAGGCGAACTTAAAGGAAAACTGATGTGGGCACCTTTCTATGGAGCCCAGTACAAGGACGACCTTGTGAACAAGATAGCCAAGCAGTGGAAGATTGATGCAGGAATTATTCATCTCAATCGCGTATGCGAGGGAACAGCTCAACATCAAATGGAGATTAAAAATGCCCTGGCGAAAATGGGCCTACCGGTGATGACCTTTGAAGGCAATATGGCGGATGAGAGGGAATTTGACGAAGTCCGAACAGCCCGGATGATCGATCTCTTCGTAACCGAAACATTGGGGCTCAAGAAAGTTGCTTGATTATAAAGAAAGGAGGGCAAGATGATAGTTGCAGGAATAGACGTAGGTGGTAAGAATGTTCATATTGTGATCAAGAAGGATGGCAAAATCGTTGGAAAAGGAGCGGCGCCTGCAGGAATGAAAAAAGCAGAGACTGTCGAACAACTCTATAATGAGGTTCTTAAAAAGGCCGGCCTGACCCGAAAGGATGTGGAACGAGTGGTTGCCACAGGGAGTGCAGCTAAAAAAGTGGCCTTTGCGAACGGCGCTATTCCCGATGCGACTGCCGATGCTCGAGGGGTTATTAAACTGATCCCAACGGCAAGAACTATCATTGATGTTGGAGGAGAGGAAGGCCGGGCGATCAAAGTTAGCCCTGAGGGAAAGGTCTTAGACTTTGCCATCAATGAGAAGTGCGCAGCCGGCACTGGCACATTTATTGACACCATGGCCAGGGCATTGGAGATGCCTGTGGAGAGATGGTTCAGACAGTCCGACCAGTGCCTGGACAGGCATGAATTTCGCTCTGGAGAAGACCGATTTGAAAGTGGAGAATATTGATTACTGTATCGGCACCGGTTATGGACGGGTGAATGTCCCCATGGCTCAACAGTCCCTCACCGAGATCTCCTGCCATGCCCGAGGCGCCAATTTCATGTATGGTCCAGAAGTCAGGACGGTCATGGATATAGGTGGCCAGGACTGCAAAGCCATCAAAACTGACGATCGGGGAAAGGTTCTCAATTTCATGATGAACGACAAATGTGCGGCTGGCACGGGGCGAGGAATGGAAGTCTTTGCCGACCTTATCCGGGTCCCTGTCTGGGAGATTGGACCACGCTCCTTTCAGATCCAGAAAGAGCCCCCCATGATCAGCAGTACATGTGTCGTATTCGCCAAGAGCGAGGTGGTCGGTTTACTGGAGGCAGGAATGCCTGAAAACGACATCATGGCTGCTTACTGCTCTGCGATGGCGCATCGGATCATGGAATTGCTCAATCGTTTAGGAATTAAAGAAAAGTTTGCCATCACTGGCGGTATTGCTAAAAATGAGGGCGTTGTGAAAAGGCTGGAGAAGGAATTGGGCATTAAAACGGCTGACCGTGTCTGGTACAAGAAGGAGTACATTGATCGCGGTTATCCATTCGACACTCAGCTCGCCGGCGGCATCGGAGCAGCCCTGTTCGGACAAGCTTTGTTGAAGATGGGAAAGGCAAAGAGCGCAAGGAAAGCCTAAGGAGCGCAGATCCCGAAACAAGTTCGGGATGACAGCAAATGGAATTCTCGGTCATGCTGAACTTGTTTCAGCATCTCATCTTTCGACTTTAAAAAGGATATAACATGATTGCCAATTATGGTTTTAGGGATGGGTCCGGCGACTGGTATGTCACCATCGATACGGACAAATGCAATGGATGCGGTAAGTGCCCAGAAGTTTGTCCAGCAAAAATCCTTGAAACAGGGCCAGATGAGTTTGACATCTTTCGTGAAGAACCGGTGGCCTTTGTAAAGCATGAGGAGCGCAAGAAGATCAGGTATCGTTGCGCTCCTTGCCGGCCTGGCTATGGCGGAGAACCAGCGCCCTGTGTCGGTGTCTGTGAACCAAAAGCCATCTCTCACTCAGAAGGATGGAGACTCTTATACGGCCATAAATAATTTCTTTCCTGTCCATAGAATGATACAAACATGCCGCTCTATTCCCGGAGTGTAAAAATCACTTTGGAAATAGAGCGGTAATTTTGTATGAGTTAAAATTTTTGAAATTTGGGATTTAAATTTTATAATTAAATTAGGATTAATTGATCTGTATCCATGTTGTCATTCCGGACTTGATCCGGAATCCAGTCTTTTGCACCTGGATTCCCGCTGGAATTTATCCCGTACTTGATACGGGGCGGGAATGACAGCCCTATTAGTATTAAGATGGAAGACTTGTTTTAAAGCGTGAGGTGCAAGGCGTTAGGCGTAAGGTGTTAAGAAACAATTCCCCTAACCCCTTGCGACTTCCGACTTACGTTCTTGGACTTATTTCATGACGAGAGAAGAGGAACTGAAAAAGGAAGGTTGGGAAAAACGATTTACCATTGATGAACCCCGCCTGTCGGAAATGGTAGAACAATACAAAGAACTTGGATTCGAAGTTCTCCTTGAACCTGTTGACACTTCCTCTGAAGAATGCACGACTTGTATCACAGCTTTCCATGATCGTTACAAAACCATCTACACCCGCCAAAGAAGTTGGGATTCTTCGTTGTAACACTCCTTATCTCCCCCAAACCCCATTTCCCCATCTCTTTACAAATTAATCTGGGCCTCATCCCTTTCATCTACAAAGTCCGCTATGCGCTTTGCGCCATGCCTGCCTGCGGTAGGCAGGCGCTATGCTATTTGGACAGGGCCAACTTTTTTATGGATGACGCATCAATATTCATTTTCTGACATCTGAAGATGTGACCCCGATGTTCCCCCGAATGACTACATTTCCTCTATTATTTTTAACAGTTCAGAATAATCATTAAAATGCCTATCGGGTTGAAAATCATTACAAGGCTTGAATTCAGACCTAAAAAGGATAAATTTCATCCCTGCTTTTTTGGCGCCCATAAGGTCTTTCTGTGGATTGTCGCCAATATAGACAGTCTCCTCATTTCTGATCATGAGTTTTTTCATGGCCATGTCAAACAACCTTACATCAGGTTTCTTGAATCCGAACCGTGATGATAAAATCCTGAACTTAAAGAATGGTGTCAGACCCAGTATGGCCATTTCAGGTTCAGTAAAAACCCACTGTGCATCAGAGATAAGGACAAGTTCATATTTCTCAAGAAGGGACGCCAAAACCTCATAAACTCCTTGAAAGACTTCAAAGCGTCTCATGGTCAATGACCTAAAAAGCACTGCGGTATCTACAATCGCAGATTTAGAATATGTTTTATTCCCATATCGATGCATCATACTAGAGAAGATTTTGTAAACATCAACTTCCGGGTAGGTTTCATTGCTTTGCTTCAACTGGGTTTGGATTTCATCAAAATAATTCTTCTTTAATTCTTTTGGTGCAATCTTAATGTCTCGGTAAGAGAGATAGCGGGATAAGGTGGAATAGACCCATGGGTCAACCTCATCCGTAAGGATGTCAATTAACGTCCCGTAAAGATCAAAAAATATTCCCTTTTTCATACGATTTTGAGTCCCCATTTCAGACATTGCAGCGCCTCATCAGCAAGTCTCTTCCTGTAATTCAAATCAAGATAGTCATTCCTCGCTATCCTTAACTCTGTCATCGCCATATAAAATGAATTTCTCATGGTGATCTCTTTAAATGCTTTCTCAAAGTCATGAAAATGGGATGCATAGCTTTCAAAAAAGTGCCTGATAAATGGCTCCGCTTTGTAGCGATTGCCTGTTCTCCAGAGAAAGGCATGTTTGATTTCCCCGCATACCATCCCGATGTCAAAAACGGCATCGGCATTTTTCATCCGTTCAAGATCGATCGCCACCACATCGCCTTTTTCAGTAAATATAAAATTGGTCGGGGTTGAATCCCCATGAACGATTCCATTCTTCGTCTTCTGAAGTAACGTCTTGGCCAACCATTGATCCATCAGCTTCAGATACTCTTTTTTATCTGAGGGGTATATGATTTCTTGTTGGCACAATTTATTGAGTATTTTCTGGAAATAGACATTGACAGAATCAAGCTCAACATTTTCCTCCCCTTCTGTTTTTTTATGTAAGATATATAAAAAGGATGCCAGCTTCGAAAGTTTCTTTTTCAAAGAAGCCCCATCCCCCTCATAGATCGCCTTTTTAAAATAATGATCAAGGTCTTTTCCATGAATAAATTCTTCTATAAGGGCAAGACCAATCCTGTTTTCCCTGGAGATGGGGCGAACGACGTAATGGGGGGAGGTATCGAATCCATAGCCTCTGATTTTTTGGAGGTTATCATATTCTCCTTTTATTCTTAAACTCCTGTCGTGTTTTGGATCATTCAGTTTAAAAAATTTACCAATCGTGGCAATGTTGGTCTTTTCTTCTGTATATTTATAAACACTTCGATTTGACATATTGTTGACATGAAAAATAGGGTCCTTTACGGCAGGGCATACCTTTGAAGAAAGGATCTCATAAAGGGGATCGGCGTGCTCTAATTTTCCAAGGTAGAGTGTATTCATAAGTAATTTTTATCGAACGTACAGAGAAATCTGTAGCAGCCTCTCTCCATCCTCTATAGACTGAATCTGAATGGAAAGTTTATTCCCTTTGAAGGGAGATTAACAGGAACAAAAAAAGCCGGTGCCAATAATTAATTGGAAAAAGGTAAAACCCTTATCTTAGAAAAGTGAAGCTATGGTAAGCTTAGGACGCTATCAAAACATCTTTTGCAAGAGGTCTCCGGACCCTGGCCTTTTTGGGGATAGTCTCCTTAAAAGAAAAATAATCAGAAGAATTTTTATTGGGTTTCGATTTTGACTTCTCCTTATAAAGGCTTTCTAGTCTTTCTTCCTGATGTTCTGTTAACATTTCTTTTTGATCGAAATCCCCTGATGCAGATTTGACAAATTGGTCTTCATTCTTAGTTAATCTATACTGGCTTAACCCTGACATAACCCACTCAAGTCTTTCTCTATTCATAATGACTCCTTTCCCTCCTGATGACTAAGTTCTTTAAATTCTTATTACTAACTTCCTCGGAAGCCCCGTTTTTCCGTTGCCTCTTTCACCAGCAAATTTTTTCCCACGAAATTTGTCCGGTTCAGCATGGAAGCAGCTCTCCGGCCTTCCCATTGCGTGGACATCTCCACAAAGGAATACCCCTCGGTTGGCCAGTTTGCCTGTCCTTGACAATCTTGACAGACATGACACTTCCAGCTTTTGAAAAAAGGGCTTTGAGTACAGGTTCGGTTGCCTGGAAAGGGAGGTTAGCTACGTAAACCTTCTTATTCATCTTTCCTCCTTAGATATCTCTGTTGCTGAAGCACTCCATACATAGCAGTTTTTTGTCATTGGGTGGAGGAACCGGGGTGACGACTTCCTTTCCGCAGCCTGAACATATAACTTTGTAGGATTTTGGATGCCTTAAATGGCTCGGTCTTGAAACATGGGACCTCCCATGCCTTCTTCGCTGTATCATTAGTCAACCTCTTTTCTGCAGAATCCGAATTAATAACGGTTCCTGCCGCCGCTATAATCCATTCGCCCTCCCCCGGTTCTTCCCTGGTCGGTGCGAGGACGTGCCTCATTCACACTCATCTGTTTACCCAGGAGTTCTTTCCCGTTAAGGCTCCTAATGGCCGTTTGGGCCTGAGACTGCGCAGGCATTTCTACAAAACCAAACCCACGGGACTGGCCATTGTACTTGTCTTTGATAACTCTCGCTGAGGTTACCTGGCCGAAGGATTCAAAAGCCTCCCGAATAGTTACATCTGTTGCATCATAGGATAAGTTTCCTACATAAATATTCATAATCATTCTCCTTATTTTAGATTTCTTTCCCTTTTATTGGTGAAATAAGTCTTGTTCTATTCCTGTAAAAATCTCCATACTTTCATGTTTTCCATTTGGGAGGGACAATTCCGTAGCAAACAATTACCTCCTTTTCCTTATCCCTTGCCCCTTCAACTTTGATTATTTTTATATCACCATTTCCTTTGACCTTTCTGCAATGGTATTGCCATGTTAACCTCCAAGTGGGCTTTTATGCCGGCACAAAAAAACCCACAAAGAAGTCGTTAAGAGTTCTTGTGGGCATAAGCTATAAGCCTAAAAGGCTCTGTGCAACTTTTTTGATTCTGGTTTTAATTATACGCTAATTTATACTTAAAAGCAAGAAAATAGGTATCGCTCAGAAGATGTGAAAAAATCACTCAAAGCCTCAGGGTCGGGCGGGGATGTCGTAGAAGTTTTACAGCGGCGCCTTATGACGTCAAGCAGAAGAAATGTGAAAACCTTAATAGTGTGGCCTGATTACGATGTTTTGTTACCCTTTTTCTCTCAAATGATCCGCAATTGTAAAACCTTGAAGATATCCCTGCCCGACCTTCTCCTGAATTTTTTCACACCTTCTGAGGGTTTAGGTTCGCAATGATTTTATGGTGATCATCCTATTACTCGTTTTAGAATCGTCTCATGCCATGGACAAAACTCATGCTTCCCACCCATCTGGGAATGGAGAACTTCTTCCTGCCAGTGGCTATTGAAGAGGCGGCAATCCCGGTCTTCACAGAAAGGATCTCCAGTGA
>PEUO01000112.1:292-10662 GCA_002780715.1 Deltaproteobacteria bacterium CG03_land_8_20_14_0_80_45_14 | reverse complement strand
AACTGGGGACTTTCGTAATGTCATTCTGAAGGAGCCCTAGCGACTGAAGAATCTCGCTGTATTTTCACCGAGAATTGTGGAGGATGCGAGGAGACCTCGCAAAGACCCTATGTCTGGTGATAAAAAAGATTCCACAATATTGAGAGCAGGTTTCCGCTACTCCACAGGGTCAAGCCCGACAGGTATAACAGATATCAAAGAAGTCTTTGGGGAGTTTGGCCTGTTCTTTAAACTTCTCCAACTGAAACAAGGGGGCAAAATAGTTTCCGCAGATCTTACATTGTTTCATTTTTAATGTTCGTTTCCATCGGATGATCGTCCGCTCATCCCTTTGTTCTTTCATCTTGATCACATCCACGGGACAAACTACCACACAGGCGCCGCAGGCAATGCAGTTCATTGCTTCTCCTTGAAAAGGAGGAATCATCTCCCTTCGATCTCCCCGAAAGGCGAACTGGATCGCATTGGCGCCAACCACTTCCTCACAGACCCTACCACAAAGGCCGCAGAGGATACAATCCTTGTCATCTTGCTTGAATCGGACCTGATTCACTCCCATCTCCCTGGCCATATCCTGAATCAATTTATCCCCGGGGCACATCGCTAAGATGAGCTCAATGATCATCCGACGAGCTCGTAATACCTTCTCCGCCCGGGTAAACACCTCAATTCCTTCCATCACAGGATAAGTGCAGGAAGTGGTCATCCTCGACCTTCCCCTTCTCACCACCTCGACGAGACAAAGACGGCAGGCGCCGTAAGGCTTAACCGACTCATGATAACAAAGATGGGGAATGTCAATGCCTGCATCCAATGCAACTTCTAAGACACTCCCGCCTTCTTTCCCTTCAACGGATTGCCCATCAATCATAAAGGGGATCATTTATTCTCCTCCTACATCGGTGCAAGGTCACCTGGTCATTAGATTCTTACACATTGAAGTCTGAGAATTTATCTCTAACACTTGAAAACAAATGGTGTCATGCTGAACTTGGTTCAGCATCTCGTTTTGCCCATGGGGTGAGATCCTGAAACGAGTTCAGGATGACAGGTTCAATGAATTTCAAATACTTTTGGCTAGGTTTTACTGCACTTCGACCGCTTCAAATTTACAGGTCTCGAAACACATCCCGCACTTGATGCATTTTTTAGCATCAATACTGAAAGGCTCTCCCGTCTCTTTCTTCGTCTTCTTTTTACCCGTGATCGCTTTCACCGGACAGACCTTTGCACATCTGCCGCACTTCGTACACACATTGGAGAGAATTCGATATTGTAGAAGGGCTCGACAGACCTTCGCTGGACATCGTTTATGGAGGATGTGCTCTTCATACTCCTCTTGGAAATAGCGGATGGTGGAGAGGACTGGATTTGGAGCTGTTCCTCCCAGTTGGCAGAGGGAGGCCTCCGCGGTCACCCACCCCAATTCCTTAAGGAGTTCGATGTGGTCCATGGTTCCCCGCCCTTCGGCAATCTCCGTCAGGATCTCGTGCATCCGTTTCGTGCCCTCCCGACATGAGGTGCATTTTCCACAGGATTCCCCTTTGAGAAAATCCATAAAATACTTAGCCACATCCACCATGCAGGTGGATTCATCCATCACGATCATTCCACCGGAACCCATCATCGAACCCACCTCGGTCAACCGATCGAAGTCAACAGGCAGGTTGATCAGCGATTCAGGAATGCACCCGCCTGAAGGACCTCCGGTCTGGACGGCCTTGAATTTCTTCCCATCTGGAACTCCGCCTCCAATATCGTAGACAATTTCTCGTAGGGTAATCCCCATGGGGACTTCGATAAGTCCGGTATTTTTCACCTTTCCAACAATGGAAAAAACCTTTGTCCCCTTACTCTGATCCGTTCCAATTTTCGAATACCATCCCGCCCCTCTTGAGAGAATGATCGGAACATTATTCCAAGTCTCCACATTGTTGAGGTTGCTCGGTTTATCCCAGAGACCACTCTCCGTGGTATGAATATGTTTCGCTCTGGGTTCACCAACTTTTCCTTCAATAGAGGCCATCAGAGCCGTGGATTCCCCGCAGACAAAAGCCCCCCCTCCCCGGAAAAGGTTGATCTTGAGGGAAAAACCTGAACCTAAAATATCATCTCCCAAGAGACCTGCCTCTTCGGCTTGTTGGAGAGCAATGAGAAGTTTTTGAATGGCCAGAGGATATTCATTCCTGACATAGATAAAGCCTTCATGGGCTCCAATAGCATAGGCGCCGATGATCATCCCCTCTACCACACTATGAGGATCGCCTTCTAAAATACTTCTATCCATATAGGCCCCGGGATCCCCTTCATCTGCATTGCAGAGGATAAATTTCTGATCGCCCTTTGCTCTCCGGCATGTTTCCCATTTGTTGCCTGTTAGAAATCCAGCTCCTCCTCTTCCTCGAAGCCCTGATCGCTTCACTTCTTCAATGATTTCCTCTGGCTTCATTTCAAAAAGGGCCTTATAAAGGGAAATGTACCCTCCCCGAGCCACATACTCCTCGATATGATCGGGATTGATGAAACCACAGTTCCTCAACGCAATCTTAAGTTGCTTATTGTAAAATGGGACTTGGTGATAAGAGGGGGTCCCATCGATTCCTTTGGGGATCTGACGGATCGGATAGTCCTGAACCCTATCCTCTGCAATCCAATCCTCTTTTTCCATTTTGCAGAGGAGCCAATCCCCAACCACCTCGTTCTTTAACCATCGGTGGATTAACTCTTTGGCCCGATCAGGAGTTACTTCTTGATAAAAGACTCTGGGTTTCCCTGGTTCTAAAATATCCACCACAGGTTCTCTCTGGCAGAAACCAATGCAACCTGTCTGCGCCAATTGTATCGGGAGTTTCCCCTTCTCCACTTCATCCTGAATGGCTTCATAGACCTTATCCGCTCCAGTCGAAAGACCGCAGGTCGCCATTCCAACAGATACTTTGGTTTCTTTGGGATAAAGGTTTTTCAACCCCTTCTCCCTCATCTTTTCCAAATCATTCTTCGTTCGGATTTTCATCTCTCCCTCAAACTATTTAAACTCCTTTAGTAAGCCAGATACCTTGTCCTGCCCTAAACGACCAAAGACCTTTCCATCTACAACGGCTACTGGACCCAAACTGCAGCATCCGATACACCGAACCGATTCAAGTGTGAATCGATTATCCTTGGTGGTTTCCCCTACAGAGACCCCTAAATCCCTCTCTATTTTTTCTAAAATTTTACTCCCGCCTCGAACATGACAGGCCGTGCCCAAACAGACATCGATCTTGTGCAGGCCCCTGGGTTTGAGGCTCAATGCATTGTAGAAAGTAGCAATGCGAAAAATCCTGACGAGAGGAATATGCATCTTTTGGGAAACATATTCTAACGCATCCTTGGGAAGATAATTCTCTTTAGCCTGAATGTCCTGAAGGATGGCCAAGAGCGCTGATTCTCTTGCTCCATACTGTTCAATGATGCTGTCAATCTTGGAAACTTCCATCTCACACTCCCTTTCCTGCCTTCACTCTTAATTGCTCGTATTCCTTGTGAATTCGTTTTTCAATCTCCTCGATCATTTCATCCGTGAGGTGGCGAAATCTTCCTTGAAGTTTGGTATATTCCTTAATGGGCTTCAACTTCGGAAAATCAATACTTAGACGATATTGACCCCTTTCAACCTCATAAAGAGGAAAAACCCCTGTCTCTACAGCCAACCGACCCAGTTTGATTGAAAGCTCTGGCGCGGACCTCCATCCGGTGGGACAAACAGAAAGAATATGGACGTAAGCAGGACCCTCTATATTCGCTGCCTTCTTCACTTTCTGCACTAAGTCGATCGGATAACTGGGGCAGGCTGTGGCCACATAAGGAATATTATGAGCGGCTGCAATGGCGGGCATATTTTTCTTCCATGTCATCTGCCCCATTTGAACCTTTCCAACTGGAGAGGTGGTCGTAGAGGCGCCAAAAGGCGTCGAGGAGGACCGTTGAATACCAGTGTTCATATAGGCCTCGTTGTCGGTGCAGATGTAGATAAAGTTGTGACCTCTCTCAAGGGCGCCTGAGAGCGCCTGGAGCCCAATGTCCGCTGTCCCTCCATCTCCACCCATGGCAAGGGTCACTATTTTTTTGTAAGGAATTCTCCCCTTTCTCATTAAGACCTTTAAGGCTGATTCGATGCCTGAAGCAACAGCCGCCGTATTCTCAAAGGCCACATGGAACCAAGGCACCTTCCAAGAAGTGTAGGGGAACGGAGAAGAGACAATCTCCATACATCCCGTAGCATTCGCAATGATCACATTCCTTCCCAATGCCTTGGCAACCAATCTCACCGCCAATGCCTCGGCGCATCCCTGGCAGGACCGATGGCCAGGTGCAAAATATTCTTTTTGAGTCAATGTCCGAACGGCAAAAACATTTAAATTTTCAGTCATCCTCTCACCCCATAAATTTCGTAACCTTCTTTATTTCCTTCTTCCATCTCCCTTTCTGCCTTGTCCACCATTTTGATGAAGTCTGAAGAAGTCACATCCCTTCCTGAAATCCCTGCAACGAAGTTATATACCGATGGTCTCTGGTCCTTCCCATAGAGAGCTGCTTTCACTTCCGCTGCAACAGGTCCACAAGCTCCAACAGAAATCGCTCGGTCAATCACCACTAACTGTTTTGCATCGATGGTTGCTTTTTTCAAATCATCAAAAGGAAAAGGACGCCAGAGCCGAATTTTCACGAGCCCAACGGATTTTCCCCCCTCTCTCATTTTATCCACAGCCACAGAGGCCGTCTCACCAAAACATCCCATGGTGACAAGTAAAGTATCAGCATCCTCTGCTTTATAGATCTCGACGGGGTTATAATACCTGCCTGTCATGTCTCCGAAGGCCTTCCAGGTTTCCGTGATCTTAGGTATTGAAGATAGGAGAGCCTCTTCCTGGGCTTTTTTGGCTTCTGCAAAAATACTGGGAAGCGCAAAAGCGCCCATGGTCACTGGATGATCAGGGTGCAGTTGGTAAAGGGGCTGATAAGGAGGGAGGAACTGATTGATCTTCTCCTGTTCGATCAGTTCAATGGGTTCGATCACATGACTCAGGATAAATCCATCCATATTGATAATGACAGGGAAGAGAACATTTCTATCTTCTGCTAACCGATAGGACACAAACACATGATCATAGACTTCTTGGCCATTCTCCACAAAGAATTGAATCCACCCGCAGTCCCGAATGGACATCACATCGCTGTGATCGTTCCAAATGCTCAAGGGGGCGGAAATCGTCCGATTCGAAATAATCATGAGCATTGGCAACCTCAAGCCCGATGCAATATAGGTGATCTCACTCATCAGGACTAACCCCTGAGAACTCGTACAGGTAAACGTCCTTGCCCCGGTCGCAGCAGCCCCTAGGCAGACGCTCAATGCGGAGTGCTCTGATTCCACACAAAAGAATTCTGCATCGAGCTCTCCATTCGCCACCAGCTCTGAGAGGTGCTCCACAATATGCGTTTGAGGCGTAATGGGATAGGCTGAGATCACATCCACATTGGCCTGCTTGACCGCCTCGGCGGCAGCGATTGAAACCTCCATTCCAATCCTTTTCCCCATTTATTTCTCCTCCTCTTCCAGCACCATGGTGATGGCTCCGGTGGGACATTCTTTTGCGCAGATGCCACAACCCTTGCAATAGAAAAGGTCTCCGATGAAATAACCCTCTTCGTTTAGGTTATAGGCCATGTCCGGACAGAAGATGTAGCACAATCCGCAATGGATACAGAGCTCCTTGTTCAGAATTGGTTTAAGGGTCTTCCAATCCCCTGTCCGATATTGGCTAGCATTCCCTGGTTCTAAGATGACGTTTCCAACTGTCAGTTCCTTCCATGTCCATTCTGATTCAGGTTTTGTCATAGCCTTCTACCTCTTCTAATTAAATAACGTTATTCCCTCCAACTTCCCTTTATTGGATAAGGACAGTTTCTTGATAGGCCCTTTCGAAAGCAGAAATGTTCTTTTCCGCAATTCGGCCAAACCGCCCCTTCAAAGGAGGGATAAAAGACTCCTTCTTGACCAATCCCGAAGCCCTGACCAAAGACCCAAGCATTGTTGTATTGGTAATGGGGAGCCCAAGAACCTCCCTGGCAATCTTGACCGCGTCCACCACCCCGACCCGATTTTTTATCTTCAGGTCTTCTTGCACCTTTTCAGGAGAATCATTAGTTGTGGTAACAAGAATACCATTCGGTTTCAAGCCGGCAGCGACATTGACGATCTTTAAAAGGGAGGCATCAAGGACGACTACGATATCGGGTTCGTAGATATTTGCCCTAATCTTAATCGGTTGATCGCTGATTCGACAAAAAGCCAGCACTGGCGCTCCCCTCCGCTCCGGGCCAAAACTTGGAAAGGCCTGGGCATATTTACCTTCTTCAATAGCTGCCAAGGCTAAAAGTTCTGCTGAAGTAACAGCCCCCTGACCACCTCTTCCATGAAATCTAATCTCAATCATTTGATTCTCCTAAATTTTTTCAAACAGTCAAAACATAAAATATTTAAAATGGTTTTTCAATAATAAAATATTTAAAAAAATCTAAATCTCTCTTCGACCCTCAAGAGCTTTTGATAAAGTCATCCCATCCGAGTATTCAATCTCACTTCCCATAGGAATTCCATAGGCGATCCTTGTCACTTTTACACCCAAGGATTTAATGAGATCGGTAAGATAAAGGGCGGTCGCCCCCCCCTCGACAGTGGGATTGGTGGCTAGAATCACTTCGGAAATCTTTTCTTTCTGAAGTCTCTCCATCAATTCTTTAATCTTGATGTCATCGGGCCCAACGCCTTCTAAAGGGGAAATGGTGCCGTGTAACACGTGGTATCTTCCATTAAAAACGCCGGTGTTTTCGATGGCAATAAGGTCATTCGGTCCCTCAACCACACAAAAGATTTCTCGGGATCTGCGCTCATCTTGACAAATCCGGCAGGGATCCTCATCTGTCAGATTGAAACAGGTCGAGCAAAGGTGGATCTTTTCTTTTACATCCAAAATTGCTCTGGCCAGCTCTTGAGCCTCTGATGGACTGCTCCGCAAAATATAGAAGGCCAGTCTGGAAGCAGTCTTTTTCCCAATTCCCGGAAGTCTCGACAAGGCTTCTATCAGGTGATCAATAGGTTTGGCATGGAGGGCCATCGCTAAAAAACCTCGGTGCAAAATGCAAATTGCAAAGTTAACAATGCAAGGTGTTCGGAAAAATCCTTACCCACTTCGACTTTTGCACTTTCATCTTGCCTTCTTTTCTGATTTGCATTTCGCAGTCTTTATTTTGTAGTGTTCCCTTAAAATTGCTAATTTTACATTGCTAATTTCGCAATTTGCATTGATCTTTAGAAGAGGCCGGGGATACTCAGTCCACCCGTGATCTTCTTCATCTCCTCTGTCATCATCTCCTGGGACTTTCGAATGGCCTCATTCACAGCCGCTGCAATTAAATCTTGTAACATTTCAATGTCTTCTCGATTGACCACTTCTGGGTCGATCCGAATGCTAAGGACTTCCTGCTTTCCATTCATCACGATGTTCACCATGCCGCCTCCGGAACTGGCTTCCACCGTTTTCCCAGCCATCTCCTCTTGGAGTTGAGAAATTTTGGCATGGATCTGCTGAGCCTGTTTCAATATGTTTCCCAATCCTTTTGTCATCGATCCCCTCCCTTTATGACTCTTAACTTTTCTGTGTAATTGTCCTAGCCGCTTGGCCTCCCACGAACAATGAAAATACTCCAGAGGATCTGGGTTAGGGTTACGGCTACGAAGCCCGTTTCGTCATTCGGTAACGGTTACGTTTAAAAGAATTAAACACGAGAGACGTTGCCTTTTATAGACGATACGGGCATCGTTACCGTTGCCGTTAGACGAAACCCTTATTTCCAAGCAATCACTTCTCCACAATCTTTCCGTTAAAGAGACGAAGAGCCTCTTGGATGATGGGGTTCTCTTCTCTTTTCTCCGATCGTTTCTCCAACTCATTGCGGGCGGTCTCTCCTTTGTTTAACACCTCTCGCCTCTTAGATCCCATCCCCAGGCTCACCGGTGAGACAACCACTTTTGTCTTTTTTTGAAGATATTCATGACAGATCGATTCCAACTGGTTCCGATTCTCCTTTTCCAACATTCTCTCATAGTGAAAAGAATCCTTGTCGAAACCAATCTCAATCTTCTCATCGCTTAGATGAACGAGATTCCCCAAAGCCAGAAACGAACCCAATATAGGGTTCCTCGCTCGTGTAAAATCGACTAATCCTTTCCATTTCTCTTCCCAGATTTTTGGGGGGGCGGCGCCAAACTCCTCTTCCTTCTTTAAATCCTTCGAATCCTCATTTTTTTCAAAAACCTCTCCCTCGCGGGTCAGCTCTCGCTTCTTGAGTGATGATTCTTCTTTCTCTTGGTCTCTTTCCGGATCCTCTGAATGGATAACTCTTCCAAAAGCAGGGGAGGTTTTCTTCTCCTTCCATCCTTTGGAAAGTTCCTTTTTTTCTAAGGCCTCCAACTTCTTTACAATCTCATCGATGGGAAGGATGGGCCGTAAAGTGGCCATCCGAATCAATGTCATTTCCAGCATGGTCCGGGAAAAAGTGGACTGTGCTATTTCTTGTTCTCCTTTCAAAAGAAGACTAAAGAGATGATTGAGTTGATCGAATTGGAATTTCTCTGCCTGTTTTTTAAACCACTCCAACTCTTCTTCCGATAATTCCATTAACCCTTCTGGATGTTGACTGACTTTGATGAGGATTAAATTGCGAAGATATTGAAGAAGCTCTCGACAGAAATGTTGGAGATCGTATCCAAAGTGATAGACATGCTCGATAACCTCCATACACCGTTCAACATCCCTATTGGCAATGGCTTCTATGGTATCTCTGAGAGTTTTACGGTCGATGAGTCCAAGGACTTCGGCGATATCTTCATCACGGATATTTTCCCCTGCGTAAGCGATCACCTGGTCGAGGAGACTTTCAGCGTCCCTCAAACTCCCTTCTGATTCTTGGGCGATAGAAAGAAGTCCTCCCTGACTGATTTGGATCTTTTCTTCTTTCACAATCCGTTTCAGGCTCCCGATGACCTCCCTGAACGGAATTCTCTTAAAATCGTATCGCTGGCATCGTGAAAGGATAGTTGCCGGGATCTTATGGGGTTCGGTGGTGGCAAAGATAAAGATGATGTGTGGGGGAGGTTCTTCCAAGGTCTTCAATAAGGCATTGAAGGCCTCTTTGGTTAACATGTGGACCTCATCGATGATGTAAATCTTATACCGACTCTTGGCTGGGGTATAATGGACATTTTCCCTCACCTCTCGAATTTCATCAATTCCACGGTTGGAGGCTCCGTCAATCTCAATCACATCCATCGATATCCCGAGGGTGATCTCTCGACAGTTTGTACATTGATCGCATGGATTAATTTGGCAACCTTTTTCACAGTTTAGGGCTTTTGCTAAAATGCGAGCTGTCGAGGTCTTGCCAACCCCTCTTGCTCCAGTAAATAAAAAAGCGTGAGCTACCCGTTTTTGTGAAATGGCGTTTTGTAAGGTCTGGGTAATGTGTTGCTGCCCAACGACCTCTTCAAAGAGTTGCGGCCTCCACTTTCTCGCCAACACTAAATAGGACGTGTCTTCTTTCGCCATATGGAATAGGATATAGACTATAGGATTTAGGCTACAGCTATAGGCTTTAGGGTTTGGACTTTAATTACCTTTCTCTTACCTCTGACCTTTAACCTCTAACCTCAAACCTTTTATTAACTTGTTGATAGCCAGGCTCCCCTGCGGCACACAAAGGGGATTACTACCGCTGCTTCCTTCCGGATCTGACGGGGTTTGTAATCTTTTGTTGCGCAGGACCCGACTATCAACAAGATTTTATTTCATTACCTGTGCATGGACCTATATGGTTGAGGGTTTCAACGAATTTCGGAGCATCATGTTCAACGAAGATTTGCCCTTAGTAGTCTTGAGATACCTCTCCCTACGTTTCGCATCTTCCATGCTCCTATACCCTTCATAAAAAATCAATTCCAAGGGCCTTCGTGATTTTGTTAATGTCACTTCCCCATTATTGTGTTTCCGCATTCTATTCCGAAGATTTATTGTATAACCGATGTAGAGTTTACCATCAAGCTGACTTCTCAAAACGTAGACATAATACATATAAATTCGTCAATCTGGCGCCCTGAACTACGTTGAGTTCAGGGCTGCCATGCACCTTGTGTAGTGCATAATCCATGGCGCCGTGCACCATGTAAGGTGCGCGGCTGCCACGAACCCTACGTGGTTCGTGGCGGAGAGAGAGGGATTCGAACCCTCGATCCCGTTATTAGCGGGATACACGATTTCCAGTCGTGCCCC
>PEUO01000112.1:0-260 GCA_002780715.1 Deltaproteobacteria bacterium CG03_land_8_20_14_0_80_45_14 | reverse complement strand
ATGAAGTCAATTTAATGAATCTCGAAGCATCATGCGTAGTGATGATTTACCTTTCCCGGTCTTAAAATATCTTTCTCTACGTTTTGCATCCTCCTTGTTCTTATAAGCTTCGTAAAAAATTAGTTCGAAAGGTCTCCTTGGTTTTGTCGATATTACCTCGCCGCTTTGGTGTTCACGCAATCTGCTCCTTAGGTTCGCTGTATAACCAATATATAACTTCCCATCAAAATGGCTTCTTAAGACATAGACATAATACATAT
>PEUO01000053.1 GCA_002780715.1 Deltaproteobacteria bacterium CG03_land_8_20_14_0_80_45_14 | reverse complement strand
GTTTTTTCTTAAGCATACTGAGTACTCTTCTATCTTGTGCAAGTTTACTTGTGCAGTTTATAGCCTGGGCTGATTTTAAATCTTCAAGCGATGCAATCGCTGGCATAGTTTACCTCCAAATATTGATCGCTACGCTCAAGGATCACTGCCCACTGCGCGCAAAATGGCTCCGTAGGCTAAACCATTTGAGGGGTGTTGCGCTTAAGGTTAATAGAGTTCTGTTGACTGAAGTAATTTTCTGTTCCCCTTAGTTTAATTTTTTCTTTTGACCCTATAAATAGATGGAGGCTCAGCAACAATTGGTAGTGGATGATGCTTCTTTGGTTGAATTTCAACCCGAAGGGTTGCTCCAAGAACTCCAGCGACTCGGCGTAGCATACTTAAGGAATGCCCCTCATAGGAAGGTGATTCCAGACGACTAATTTGCTATTGGGATGTCCCGACCCGTTTTGCCAGGTCCTTCTGGGACAACCCGGCTTTTTTGCGAAGAGAAGCGAGTTGAATAGCAACGTCCCATGCTTCGCCAGCCTTTCCAAATCTCTCTGCAAAATCCGGACTCTTTAGTTGCTCCTCAAGATATAGATCAAAATTAGTTTTTTTCTTCATAATGGTCCCCTTGACCACCAATCCTTTTTTATTTCCAGAGCAACTTTAATGTCTCGCTCAGAAATTCTTTTGGCTTTGCTCCGGATCCCATGGACTGCAATAATCCTTTGTCCCTTTGCGAAAAAATAAAGCACCCTGGTGTTGAGTTTACCCAGATGCCGGAGTTCAAAAAGATCCTCACCAATAGGCTTTGATAGAGGGAGTTTGTGATACTGTCTGCTCAGTAACTTAGCGAGCCCAGCCATAACAATTGCGAAATCGTCGGGATCTGATTCCTTGAGCCTATCCAGAAATTCTCGCACAGGACATCTCCCCGATTGGGTTTCATAAAATTCTACAGTAAATTCCATCTTAAGTCAACATCAAATTTGATGTACGCCCAAAGGTCTCAGGCCTTGAAAGATGAATTAGTATTTTAACCGCCCTCACCTTTCAAAGGACTATTTTTACTGATTTATACTGAATCATACGATTTTAGACACCGAATAGTCACTATTTGGACACTGGGTATATATGAAAATCGAGCAAACCTACAAAACGCTTCAAGCTTATTCCTTTCACTAAAATCTGTTTCCCTCTTAGGAAAAAATATACTCATTTAAGGCCCCCTATATTGTTGGATAAGATGGTCTCGGGATTACGAGTATCCCCATTTTCTTTTCCAACATTAAACGCCGACGCGAAAACCTCTCCAAGGCGATGGTATTTCATAGTACTCCTGATGTAGACAGGGGGATCAATCTTTTCTGGATTTACCTTTCCATCTGTCAGACATCCCTTAGTTATGTAGGTTTCAATGATCTCACCAACAATGAGGATATGGGTTCTCATATCCAGATAATGGAGTGCCTTGCACTCAAGGTTTATTGGGCATTCATATATGAGAGGAGCCGTTTTCAGTTCACCGTAGAAAGTTTTAAAAATTTGCGACTTATCTTTCTTCCTCCCAGAGTAAATACCACAATAATCGGTCTTCTTGATGATTTCGCAAGAGGGGACATTCACAGAAAATGTCCCGTTTTCTCTAATACCTTTCAGGGTATACCGGGCCTTATTCATGGCAACAGTAATAGCCGGTGGTTTGAATGCAGCGATTCCACACCAAGAGGCAATCATAAAATTTGGCTTTCCATTTACGTTGGCGCCAACCACTAAGGCAGGCATGGGCATAATTAGAGGCTCTGGACCAAGTTTGCTCTTTTCCATGCTATTTCTCCTTTTGCGTGTTTTATTGTTTGGTTAAGAACATTACTATTTTGAATTATTAACACCGGGATTGTCAACCAAATACGCTCTGTGTGGAGAGATCGTTGATCAGGTGATTTTAGAGAATCGTCAGGCAGGGGCAGGTAGGCAAAACAGAGGGAGATGGAGAGAATGTGATGCCTGATGTTGCACAGAGAATGAATGAGACACTATCCAAATACTATCCAGAAAGTTTCACAGGGTAAAAAAGAGAATCGAATAGAATTTGTTTTATCGTAGAATCCATCCTGTGAGTTTCTTCCTGAAGTCATTGGCTGACAGATTTCGACCATAATGCAAGATTTCATCTTGGTAATCGCTATTTGCAATACCGACCTAAAACCTTCCTTAATATAATATCTTGTGGCCATTTCTTGACTTGAAATTCAACTCCGTTTTTCATATGTTCAACTCACCCTAAAGCGAGTTCTTATCAAAGATATTTTCCTGGAAATCATCAGGCAGTATCGTCAGTGAAAAATCCAGGACGGCCTGTCTCTATTTGTCCACCTTCGTCAGCTTCGCCCCGATCCGGGAGGCGATGATCACCAGTGTCGTGGAGATAAAGATCATCAGGATCCCCAGGGCGGAGAGTCTTCCCCACAGGCCGTCTTCGGCGAACCGGAGGATCTGGACGGCGAGGACCTCCGTCCCCGGCCGGGAGAGGACGACGGAGAGGCTCAACTCCCTAACGAACATCGTGGCCATCAGGATCCACCCGGAGACGATCCCCGGGATCAGGAGGGGAATGACGATCCGCCGCATGGTGTAGAGGGGCCCGCCGCCGCAGACCCGGGACGATTCTTCCAGGTTGCTGTGGATCTGGACGAAGGCGCTGGTGAGCGGCCGGATCCCGTAGGGCAGGTACGTGGCGATGTAGCCGATGAGCAAAGCCCAGATCGTGGCGTACAGGGGCGTCTGGACGAAGAACCACATGAAACCGATACCGACGACAATCCCCGGGAAGGAGAAGGAGAGAAAGCTCAGGGATTCGAGAAAGCCGGAGGCCTTCGAGCGGATCTTGACGATAACGTAGGCGACGAAGAAGGAAAGGATCATCCCCAGCGTCGCCCCGCCGACGCCGAGGTAGAGGCTGTTCCTCAGGGATAACAGGGAAATGGGATCCTTGAGGACCGCGATCCAGTGCTTCCAGCTCATCATGGCGAACGCCTTCGCGCTCGGCACCATGGAGTAGGGGACGAGGGAGGTGTAGAAGAGAACCGCAACCGGCAAGACGATCAGGACGAAGGAGAGGAGAGCGACGATCCCGAAGAGCGGAAACCTGGCCCCCTTGAGGTCGATCGCGGTCGGACGGTATCCCCTGCTGGAGATGGTTACGTATTTCTCGCCTTCCCGGGTCAGGTGCCGGTAGAGGAAAATGAGCGTGATGGAGGCGGCCAGGGCGCTCATGCCCACCGCCGCCGCCAGGCCGTAGTCCGTGGCATATCCGGTCGCGACGATGCGGTAGATGTGGGTCGCGAGCACGTAGATCCGCCCCGGCATGCCGATGACCGAGGGGACGGCGAAGGAGGCTAGGCTCCGGACGATGACGAGCGTCATGGCGGCGAGGATGGCCGGTCGGAGGATCGGCAGGGTCACCCGGAAGAGCGTGTGCAAATTCGACGCCCCGCAGACCTTGGAGGATTCCTCCAGGGAAACGTCGAAAGCCGACATGGCGGGGGCAATGACCAGGTAGGCGATGGGCAGATCCAGGAGCCCCTCCACGAGAATCATCCCCTTGAGCGTGTAGATGCTCAGCGCCGCTCCCTCCAGGCCGAAGACCTGCCTCAGGAAGAGGTTGATCATGCCGTTCGACGGGTTGAGCAGGAGAACCCAGCTGACGGCGAACAGGATGTGTGGAACCATCATCGGGATGAGTGAGATGATCCGGAACAGAAATTTGAAGGGAATGTTGGTCCGGGTGTTCAGATAGGCCAGGAATAGGGCTAGGACGGTGGCGACGGCGGCGGAACCGATGGTGAAGATGACCGTATTGGCAAGGATGTCGGCAAACGCGGGGTCGGTGTAGGCCTTGACGTACTTCGAGAGCGTGAAACTGCCGAAGGCGCCGAGTCCCTCGCTGAAGCTCCCCAGGATGAGCATGAAGACGGGACAGACCGTGAGAAATCCGACAATGATAATCAGGCCCGGCGTCAGGGCCGTTCTCGTCTTCTGCATTGCAGGTTACCTGTTCAGTTTAAAAGGATGGAGCAGTGACGCGGGTCGAAGCGGAGGGCAATCTCCTCGCCCTCCCGGACGGCGGTCGTCGGCTCGATCCGGAAGATCAGGAGGGTTTCCCCGACCCGGATCTCCCCCTCGTAGGCGTCTCCGACGAAGACCAGGGATTCGACCCTTCCCCGGAAGATGTTGCGTCCGTCCGTGTGGTCTCCTTTCAGCACCCTGATGAATTCGGGGCGGATGCACACCGTGACCGCCTTTCCCGGCGAGGCCCCGCTCTTCTTCTCACAGGCTATGGCGCCGATCGCGGAATCGATCATCGTATAGGGCTCCTCGACCGTCACGACCTTGCCTTCGACGAAGTTCGCGCGGCCGATGAAATCGGCCACGAACCGCCGGTCGGAATCGAAATAGATCTCCCAGGGCGTTCCTATCTCGACGATACGGCCGCTCTTCATCACTGCGACGGTGTCCGACAGCGACAGGGCCTCGATCCGGTCGTGGGTCACATAGACGGCGGTGATCTTGAGCTTCGTGAGGAAGCTTCGCAGCTCCTTACGTGTCTCTTCCCGGAGCTTGGCGTCCAGATTGCTCAGGGGTTCATCGAAGAGGATCACCTTCGGTTCCGCCACCAGGGCCCTGGCCAGGGCGACGCGCTGCTGCTGACCGCCGCTGAGCTTCGTTGCCGGCCGGTTCTCGAACCCGTCGAGCTGCACGAAATGAAGCGTCTTTTTGACCTTCCTTCTGATCTCCTCTTTGGGTTCGTTCCGGGTCTGGAGGGGGTAGGCCACGTTGTCGAACACGTTCATGTGGGGCCAGATGGCGTAGGTCTGGAACACCATGCCCAGCCCCCTTTTCTCCGACGGGACATAGATGCCCTTTTCCGTCGAGAAGACGATCTCATCACCGATGGCGATCTCCCCCGCGTCGGGTATCTCCAGGCCGACGATGCACCGCAGCAGGGTGGTCTTGCCGCAGCCGCTCGGGCCGAGGAGAGTGAAGATCCGGTTGGCGGGGATGTTAAGGTCGACGTTGGCAAGCGCCGCGATCGTCTTGTCTTCCGAGTAATAGTTCTTGCTGAGTCTCCTGATGTTGATTTCCATGTTTTATTTTGAAGGGTCCCGAAACCGCGGAAACGCCATCCTGGAACCCCAAAACGGTGAAAAGAAGGTGAGGACTGAAGATTAAGGCGTCTCAAAAATCTTCTTGAACTCGCCGCCCCACTTTTTGATCTCCTCGTCCGACAGCTCCCGGATCGGGATGACCTTCGCCTTGTCGATCCCGGCGATGGGGGGATAGATGCCCGGGGCGAGGACATATTCACCCACCTTCTCGGCCATGATCTTCATGGCGTCCTTGGAGAGCCAGTAATCCACGAACAGCCTGGAGGCGTTCGGATGGGGGGCGCCGGCGGTGATCGCCATCCCGCGGGGGGTCCCCATCATGGGCTGGGAGACCCTCGCCCAATCCAGGGGCGCGGGCGCCTTGGTGATGATGTACTTCGGCATGGAGATGCCGATCAGCTTCTCGCCGCTCTCGATCGGGGCGGGTGTCGGGCCGAAGGAGGCCACGAACATGGGCTTGTTGGCGGCCAACCCCTTGAGGAACTTCAGCCATTCCGCTTCCGACTTGATGACATTTTCCTTAAGCCCGATCAGCCAGGAGATGGTCGTCGGGTGGGAGGAGGGATCGGCCATGACGATCTTCCCCTTCCATTTCGGGTCCGTCAGGTCCTCGTACTTCTTGGGGACATCCGCCGGTTTGACGAGTTCCTTGTTGTAGATCAGGGCGGCATATTCGATGCCGAAGCTCTGGATCTTGCCGTCCTTGTTTGTCCATTTCGGATACCCGGCCGCGGCGGGGGATGTGTACGAGGCCAGGATGCCCTTTTCCTTGAGCATTTCCAGGACCGGCATCGGCGCCTGGAGGACGTCGGCCGTGAGCTTTCCGGCCGCGTGCTCCGTCAGGATGGTAGCGATGAACTTGGTGGTGGAGAGTCTTGTATACTCCGCCTTAACGCCGTACTTCTTTCCAAAATCCTCCAGGATGGGCTCTACGGAGGTCATGTTGGCATAAAACGTCACCTTCCCTTCCGCCTTAGCCTTTTCCGCCAGGGCCTGACTATCCGCGACCTTTGCCGGGACCTTCGTCGGGGCCTTCGCCGCCTCTTGCCCAGCCGCGAAGACACAGGGAGCTATGAATAGAATCACAGCGACAAAAACAATGAGTTTCTTCATAACGTCTCCTCCTTCCATTAAGTAAGGTCTGCCTCCTTCGTGAAAGTCAACCCTTCGACTCCCCAGCATAAATGCTGGGGTTTGCTCAGGGTTGACCCTGAGCGGCGTTTCTTCACCCCGCCTTCAAAGGCGGGGCTTGGCGCCGCCGAATGGGTCAATTTTCCTCTCCCGTCCAGGAAGAGGGCGTTCCACACCCCTTTTGCGTGCATCACTATCGGATCATGTCATAACAAGAAAGTATTTTTTCTTACCTTCCTTGATTTAGTCTTCCTTCAAAGTCCCTATCCCTTCGCTGAAATGCTTGTCTTTACGAAGTTTGCTTTCGACTTCGATCTTGGATTTTTTTACATCTGTTTCAATCACCCCCAGGAAGTTGACCTATTTATACCAAAAATTTAATTTTATAACAATTCCCAGATGGTTCCACCTATTCCTTGTAAAATAGCATAGAGCATAGGGTAAAACCCTATCTTTTACATTCTAAAAACATTCGACTCCTTGAGAAACGACCGATTTGGCAACAGCGTCTATTTTGAGGTTATTAAGACAGTAAGCGGTTTCTGGATAATGAGAAAAGCGGCACTTTTATTTAACTGCATAAAAATCTATATTTTTGTGCAGTATGAGTTAATTTTTGCCGGGAATATAATATTTTGGGTTAATGTCAACCCTTCGGCCTGAGCTCAGGGTTGACCCTGAGCGTGCCCTTTCCCCTGCTCTGAAGAAAAAAACTTTGGCGTAGTCGAAGGGTCAATCTTTTTACAGACAAGTTAAAGGGATGAACCGTATCACTCGGAGAAATTAGGGAGAGTGTCTCTCTCTTTTTATTTAGGAGCTTCACCTGGTGAACCACCGGTGGGAATTAACCTCAGGTAAACCCCGTTAGAAGGTCTCTAACCTTCCAACGGGATGGCTCACGCGGGGCTTTAAACCCCGTGTTCGCTCCAAAGGGAATTTTATCTCCATCCCCGCTGCTTGCAGCGGGGCTTTCTAACGGGGTAAATCTTGTCGAACCACCCGTAGGACCGCAGGAAGAGGATGAGTCTGCTCCCTTTGAAGAAGAAAAACTTGAAAGAATTTTCTCAGGCTTTTTTTCTCCACAATAGGGGCATGTCAAAGAGTCCCCCCTTTCATTGACCTTCATGAACCTCTCAAAAACTTCTCCACACTTCCGACACCGATATTCATAGATCGGCATGTTTTCTCCTTCTAAAGAATAAATTCGAAATCCGAATATCGAAACTCGAAACAAATCCTAAATTCAAATTTTCAAAACGTTAAACATTCTTTTGTTTGGAATTTTGTATTTTGGTCATTTGAATTTGTTTCGGATTTCGAATTTCGTGCTTCGGATTTAAGTGTTCCGTTCTATGACGGAATAACCTCATATCCTGCCTCTTCGATGGCCTTTTCAATCCGGTTAAGCGCCAATGCCTTTGTGTTGTCGAAACGAACTTCTCCCTTCTGGAGGTCTACTTGAATATTCTGGATCCCTTCCAATTGATTTAATGCCTTTGTTACTGACATGACGCAATGCTGGCAGCTCATTCCTTTCACTTTTAAAATGGTAGCCATTTGGTTCTCCTCCTTTCCTTCAGACCCCCACCTTTTTAAGGAAACTTCTTCTCGTCAATCCCTTATTATTTTCCATAAATTCTTCTCCATCTAATAACGCTATGCGCCATGCCCTATGCGCTTTGCGTATTTTATCTTACGCCCAGTCGATATATCTGGAGACGGCCTTTTGCAAATCTTTTAACGCCTCCCCTCGCTTGACACCGGTCTCTTTCTGAGTTTTATCCAGACATTCCTCCATATAGGTCTTAACCGCGACCATTCCCACTTTTTTGATAGCGGCGGTGACGGCGGCTACCTGGGTCAGAATGTCCGCACAAGGAAACCCCTCCGCCACCATCCTCTGAAGACCTCGTAGCTGTCCTTCGATTCTTCGTAATCTCAGCAAGACGTCTTTCTTTTCTCGTTCCATACTATACCCCCCTATGGTATATATTTTTATATTAGCCTGCCCTCCCCGCTTTGTCAAGAAAAAATATTGAGAGCTCCGGAAAAAGCTTTACGCTCTCTTGATTACACAGATTTCAAGAAATGATTTCACAGATTTTTCTGGTTTTCAATTCATCTCACATCTGTGTAATCGGCTCTTAATCAGCGTAATCAGAGATTTCTCGATTTTTTGAGAAATCTCTTCAATTCCCATTGACAAGCCTCCCTTATTCATTTAACCTGAAAAATAATCTACCAAAGGAAAACCATGCAAATCAAAGCCAACGGCATTCAGATCAATTATGAACTGTCTGGCAAGAAGGGCGCTCCAGTGGTGGTTTTAAGCCATTCCCTGAACTCCAGTCTCCTTATGTGGAATCCTCAGATGGAGGCTTTGAACCCTCATTTCCAGGTGCTCCGTTATGATATTCGTGGCCACGGTGGCAGCGACACTCCCTCAGGAGCATACACCTTGGAACTCTTGGGGGAGGATGTCATTGGATTATTGGATGCCCTGAGCATTAATAAGGTGCACTTTGTTGGGCTTTCCATGGGTGGGATGATCGGTCAGTCTCTTGCTTTAAATTACGTCCATCGACTTAGAAGTCTCGCTTTGTGTGATACAGCCTCCATCATACCTCAAGAAGCTCAGCCCATTTGGCAGGAGCGTATTGAAAAAACTCTCGACAAAGGAATGGCGTCTCAGGTGGACGAAACCATGGCGCGCTGGTTTACTCCATCTTTCCTTAAACAGAACCCTCCCATGTTGGATCTTATTCGAAAACAAATTCTTGCTACCCCCGTGGTAGGTTATCTTGGCTGCGCTGAAGCGATCCGGAGGCTCAATTATCTGGACCGACTCTCGGAGATCAAAATGCCAACGCTGATCATGGTAGGGGAAGACGATCCTGGAACACCGGTCTCCGCCTCAAAGGCCATCCATGAGCGGATATCCAATTCAAAACTAGTGATCCTGCCGTCTGCCCGGCACCTTTCCAATATAGAGCAGACCCAGGCTTTTAATTCCGTTTTGCTGGAGTTTTTGAAGAATCTTTAGTGGGGCATAAATCTGTTGTTCGATTTCAAGAGGAAATAGCTTTCAACGCCTTCTCCAGGTGTTTGTTAGATTGAGAGAGTTTTCCTACGGCTTCTTCAATCTCGGCCTTTACCGAATCTAATTCCAACTCGCCAGCCGTTTGAGCCCATTTTTTGTACTCACCCATATGGCTCTCATTATGTTCGATCCAGTGTTCAATGACGACTGATAATTTTTTCTTCTGGTCCATTCTTGTCTCCTCCACCTATTAAAGTTTTTGCCAGCGCACAGCCACAAAGGCCCCTGTCTTTAAATTCTTTCTTTGTCCTTCTCGCTCAATCCCAACAGCCTTCTCCGGATCATCTTCTTTTTGAAAATGTATGGCTGTCTTTACCAGACCTTTCTCAGAGGAAAGGGAGCGTAAATCATCAGGAGATCTGAAAATTGCCTTCTCAAATATTGTGCGTTTCTCCTTTGCCTCAGCTATTCTGCGCGAGGCCCAAGGGCTCAGTCTATTCAGGGTCGCCACAACAATAGTCCCTCCCTTTTTGGTGACGCGGAATAGTTCTTCCACAGCACCTTTTGCATCCTTAATGAATTCAAGAGCAGTCACTGAAATCACTTTGTCAAAAGAGTTTTCCGGAAAGGGCAAATTTAAGATATCTGCCACAACCATTTGGAAGGGAAATCCCTTGAGCTTCTTCCCCGCTTGAATAAGCATAGGAAAGGAAATATCAAGTCCAATGACTTGTGAACCCATTGAGAGAATATCGAGTATAAACACTCCTGTCCCACAGCCAGCATCCAGAATGACCTCTCCTTGTTTGGGTTTCAATAAATGCAGGATCAACTGAGCTTCATGCTTTCTTACAAGGGAACCAATAAGGGTGGTGAACCACCTGTCATAGGCTTCAGGCCACTCATCAAAAAGCCGATCTTTCCCCTTATTCGTCATACATGAAGTTTATCATCTGTTTCAGCGGGGGTCAAATGATGGGACACCCCTTACCCTAACTCTTCCCCCTTGGAGACTGTATCGTAATATCATTCTGAGGCGTTAGCTGAAGAATCTCTGTTTTCTAACTTATTGATTCTATGAGATTCTTCACGGAGTTTACCCTGAGCCAAAAAGCGAGACCCTTCCCCTTCGGTTCACTCAGGGTCAGGGTGACACATGGCGAA
>PEUO01000001.1:2844-13326 GCA_002780715.1 Deltaproteobacteria bacterium CG03_land_8_20_14_0_80_45_14 | reverse complement strand
CACTCAACCCTGAGCTTTCTCGCTTTCTTAGGAAAGTGAGAAAGCTGAAAATGGATAAAAAGAGGGCAGACTCATTGATTGATTTAATTATTCAGAATAAAGGTAAATAGATGCGTAAGAGTTTTCTCCCCTTTTCTCCACCTCTCATTGGCGATGAAGAGATTAATGAAGTAGTCGATACACTGAGGGAGGGCTGGATCACAACCGGCCCCAAGGTGAAACGATTTGAGGAGGAGTTTGTTTCCTTCATTGGCTCATCTGCGGCTCTCGCCCTCAATTCAGGTACGGGGGCGCTCCGTGTGGCCTTGGCAACATTGGGTACAGGGCCTGGAGACGCAGTCATAACAACCCTTTGACTGTTATGGTAGTAATCCGGTCACTCTACTTTTGCGTAACCATTTAATCTATGACCACAAAAATGATCAAAATTGAGACCAAGAGCGATTATGCAAAGCTTTGCCAGGTCTCTTTAAGAGGGAATGCTTCAGATGACCGAAAAAGATTCAAATTGCAATCAGCCTGATAGGCATCTATAATGAAAACTAATGAAGAAATTCCCTTTTGCCGTAAAGAAGACTGTTTCTTATTGGGTTGAAGGTGCTGAATATGATTTGGGAGTTGCCAACGCAATGCTCAAAACCAGGAAATACCCCTATGCTCTCTTTATGGGGCATCTTGCTTTGGAAAAACTGCTCAAAGCTCTTGTCGTCAAAAGAACGAAGGCGCATGCGCCCTTTAGCCATTCGCTCCTGTATCTCTTTGAGAAGTCGGGTGTAAAGATGCCCGACGCGATGAAAATTAGGCTAAGTGAGTTCATGGAATTTCATTTGGAGGCACGTTATCCCGATGCGAGCAGGGCATTTTATAAGAAATGCACGAAGGGATATACTGAGGCAAGGTTTAAAGAAATCAAAGAGGCATTCAAATGGATAAAAAGCAAACTCTAAAGATCATCCAGAAGTATGTGAGGAGATTACGCCAGGAAGGAATATCTGTGGATCGTGTTATCCTTTATGGTTCATATGCGGCTGGAAAGGAGAGACGCGACAGCGATATCGATGTAGCAATTGTCTCAAAAGATTTTGGGAAAGACAGGGTGGAAGAAGGAATCGCGCTTTACAGGATTGCTGGGAAGGTGGATCCTCGGCTTGAGCCCGTGCCATTCTCCATCGAAGCCTATGAAAATGACACATGGCTTCCTTTGGTCTATGAAATAAAAGCTAAAGGGCAGGAACTGAAGATAGTATTCTAATGTATAATCAAGCTTAATCGTTCCTGCGGAGACGTTCTCTATTCAAATTGGAGTTAGGCATGACCGGTTTTTAAGGAGTGAAGAATCGTCATTTATGATTCCAGTCAACGTTCAGATCTGAGCTTAGCTGTTACAGGTTTTGATAGGCCAGATAAACCAAATAGATCGAATTAACTTGTCTTCCTGTCACCTTACTTTTGCGTTAATTCTTCCGGGTCCTCCAACCGGTGTAGACTCTCCTTGAGCGACCTCAGCAATCTGGGAATATGATGCTTGTGGAATTCGATTCCAAACTGATCACGGATTAACTTTGCAATCGCTGTGGAGTTCACAGGGCGGCCCTTAGAATGACCGGCCATGGTCTCAAGAAAACTGATCAGTTCCTTTTTCTGCTCCTCTGTTAACTTAGGAGGCCGGCCTGACTTTGGCCTTCTTTTTAATCCATCAACTCCTTCTCGTCTAAAAGCCTTAACCCAGCGGGAGACCGACTGCCTCGATACATTGACAATCATCGCTACTTTCGATTGAGACATTCCGCTCTGCAAGAAACTAATCGCTTTTCTTCTTCTTTCTTCGAGAAGTCCAGGGTCTTGCGTCCTTGGCATGGATCTGAAAATACCATAATGTGGTAATCCTGTCACCCTATTTTTGCGTCAGGCCTGCAATATGTCGAGAAGAGTTTCGGACAATGATTGCCAATGCGGCAACCTTGGGTCCAGGCATTACGTCCAAAGGCGATCCACGAGTTTCCGGGGTGGGGCGATTACTACGAAGCGCTAAGATAGATGAGCTGCCACAACTGATGAATGTGTTGAAAGGGGACATGAGCCTCGTCGGTCCCCGCCCCGAAGATCCTCGTTACGTGGCTCAATATACACCTGAGCAGAAACGGATACTTCATTTCCGGCCAGGTATCACCAGCGCTGCCTCTCTTGTCTATCGCAATGAAGAAGAGATGCTTTCGGGGTTGGATTGGGAAGCGTTATATCAAAAAGAAATATTGCCCGCTAAATTGTCTATTGATTTAGTTTATCTCTCACAGCGGACATTATTGTCTGATTTCCTTTTGATTGTGCGAACTATTCTTTCTATGTTAAGTTAGCATCATTAGGCCGAAGACATGAGAAAGGTCTCCTAAAAGCTGGTTGATAGAATATTAAAAAAATGATAGGAAGCCTGACTGGATTTTTAAGTCAATCTTTTATCTTCAATCAAATAAATTTATCCCGTGAAATGCGACCCGCCCTGTAGAGTGTGGCAAACTGCTCTATGGGGAGCCTATTTCACCGGGACAAAATAAACCAGAGATGAGAAACATCATTCATAACAAAAATTTTTACTTAGTGTTGTTATTGGATTTCTTCCTTATTGTGGCTGCCTATTTTCTGGCATATCTGCTGAGGTTCGAAGGCCAAATCCCAATAAAAGAATGGAAAAGCCTTACCGACACGCTTCCCTATATTGTTCCTTTCAAACTTTCTGTCTTTATGTTCTTCGGACTCTATAAAGGTATGTGGCGATATACCAGCCTTGTTGACCTGTTCAACATATTGAAGGGGACAATTATTTCCTCGGGAATAGTCATGATAGCCATCCTTTTTATATACCGTTTCGAGGGATTTCCCAGGTCTGTCTTCGTGTTGGATTGGATTTTGACATCTTTTTTCATTGCTGGGGTTAGAGTAGCTATCAGACTACTCCTGTCTGAGAGAGAAAGGGGGCTCAAATTTCTATTTCAAAATCCCTTCTCTAAGAGAAGGACGATAAGGCCCCAAAAGAGGTTGTTGATTATCGGAGCAGGAGATGCAGGGGAGAAAATGCTTCGGGAGATTCGTGATAACCCCCGACTTAATTATGAAGTGGTTGGTTTTCTGGATGATGACCCTAAAAAGAGAGGGATGAGGATTCATGGTGTCACGGTTTTAGGGTCTGTATCAAGGATCCACGATATGGCCTATCGGGACGAGATGGACGAGATCCTGATTGCGGTCCCTTCGGCTTCAGCCAAGCAGATGCGTAGAATCATCGAGGCCTGCGAAGCCACAGGTCTGAAATCCCGTACCACACCGGGGATCGGAGAGTTAATTGATGGGAAGATCTCCTTTAAGACCGTACGCGAAGTTTCTTTCGAGGACCTTTTGGGGCGCGATCCTGTTAATCTTGATATGAAAAGTATTGGAAATTACCTTGCTGATAAAGTTGTCCTTGTCTCTGGGGCAGGGGGTTCGATCGGAACTGAACTCTGCCGGCAAATTGCCCTATTTCAACCCAAGAATCTCATCCTCCTTGATAAGACCGAGAATAGTCTTTTTCACATCGAGATGGAGTTTCGCCAGAGATTCCCTAATATTTTTGTTACATCGGTTCTCGGGGATGTGAAATATAGGAGCTATTTAAATAAACACTTTGCTTATTATAGACCTCAAGTCGTTTTTCATGCTGCTGCCTACAAACATGTTCCCATTGTGGAATTGAATCCCTGGGAAGCGGTTTTTAATAATATCCTCGGGACGAAAAATATTGTTGAAATGTCCCATAAATTCGGAATAGAGCGATTTATCATGATCTCCACAGATAAAGCTGTTCGTCCTTCCAGCGTTATGGGTGCGACCAAAAGGGTAGCAGAGATGATTACCTCTTGTTATGCCTCAAATCCTTCCCGTTTTGTATCAGTGAGGTTTGGTAACGTGATTGGCAGCGAGGGCAGTGTGGTCCACTTATTTAAGAAACAGATTGAGCGTTTTGGTCCTGTGACAGTGACTCACCCTGAGATTACGAGGTATTTTATGACGGTTCCGGAGTCCTGCAAATTGATTCTTCAGGCAGGAGCATTAGGTGAAGGCGGAGAAATCTTCATTCTTGACATGGGAACGCCCATTAAAATACTTGATATGGCACGGGACCTCATTCGCCGATCAGGGTTTAAGCCTGATGTGGATATCGAGATCAAATTTATTGGTCTACGGCCTGGCGAAAAGCTCCATGAAGAACTTATTACTGAGGGGGAGGGGATCGTTCGGACACCTTATGATAAGATTTTTGTTCTAAAAGGAGACACTTTCGATCTCAATTGGCTCTATGGAAAGATAGAGGAACTCGTTAAACTTGCCAACGAACAGGATGCCGAAGGCATCAAATCCAAACTAAAAGAAATCCTCCCCGAATACCAACCCTTTGATCTGAATCATTCCAAATCCTCCCCCAACCAATAGACTAAAATAGCTCACCAGATGTTTCTCGCTTTCGTAGGAAAGCGAGAAACGTGGATCTAAAAACGGAGGCGATAAGGTTATGGATTTTCTGATCAAGATTTTTAAAGCCCTGGCCAACGAACACCGGGTGAAGCTTCTTCACACCCTCATGAAGAAAGGCGAGAAAGAGATTTCTGAGCTGGCTCAGGAGATAGGCATTCCCTACAAGACGGCAGCGAGAAACTTAAAAATCTTAGAGCAAACCAATCTCGTCATCAGCCGGAGATGGCAGGGATTAGTTTATTACTCTCTTAGAAATGAGTCTGCTCTGGAGTATAATAAAACCCTCTACAACCTTATCCTAAAACGCTATCGAAAGGTCCCTAAATGATTCTCACTTTCTTAAGAAAGTGAGAATGCTAAGCAATATACCCAAAGAGAATATTGATCGCCTTTCCAAGATCTGCTCATCCCGTAGAATTCCCATCCGTCGTTTCCAAGCCCGCCTCGAAGAAATCCCCACTGGATAGATTTTAATCCCGAACTTCAAAACCCAAACTTCTGATCTTGAAATCTAGTTTTCCAAAAATCCCTATATTCTGCTTTCTCACTTTCGTAGGAAAGCGAGAAAGCTAATTTTCCCCAAGAGAATTCGATCAAAGGACTTAATGACTTGAATAATTGACTCAGTAACCCATCCTATTTCGCAATCGTTGACTGAATTTTTCAGTCAGTTTTATGTCCTTCCTTTCTGGAAATCCTCATCTTCCTGAAAACCATCCAAGTTGTCCTTTTCGGCAAAGGCAGCCGCTAAACGCATTTCAGATTTAAAATTGTGTCTGCCTATCTCAGGCAGGGGTTTCGGATTGCGGAATGCAGAATTTTAGATTCCAGGGCTTGCACTTCCCTGACTGTACGGTTCCTCCTAAGCCTGAGGGAGGATAGGCGGAGTTTATAGATGTAGTGGGTAAATGAGCAATATAGTTAATTACGGGTTTGATCTGACAAATTCTATGACTTTGCCCTTTCTGCCGTCTTTTCCTGTTTTACCTTCTCATGGAGCCAAACTTTAATCAGTGCACCCCGGTCAACACCTATTTGTTTTCGTATCTCATCTATCTCCTTCACCAACGATTCTGAAATATCCAAAGTAATACGAACTTTTTTCCCGTAAGAAATCACTTTAGCCTGAGACATATCTATGAGATCATGGATGTCCTCCCCAGAATCAAATCGGCGGTCAAATTCCTCACTACTTTTCGCTAGCCTTTTCTTTTTCATAAAGCCTCGCCTCCTTTTTTCTGGCTCGTCTTACTGAAATGATGCGGATTGCATTACCTCTCATGGTAAATATTGCCGTCCATAATTTATTCTGATGTTTGCCTATGATAATGCCTCGGTCTTCAACCGGATGAGGAGCCCAAATTTCAATGCGGCCTTCATCCAGCCATAAGTTCTTTGCGGTCTCAAAATCGATACCATGTTTTACTAAGTTTGATCGACTCTTATCCAGATCCCATTCAAACTCCATATATTTAATTGTACATATTTTGTTTAAATTTTCAACATAATTTTAGAATAAAAAGTTGGACATAGCCCATGATCTCATTCGCCGATCAGGGTTTAAGCCTGATGTGGATATCGAGATCAAATTCATAGGCCTTCGTCCTGGCGAAAAACTCCATGAAGAACTTATTATTGAGGGTGAGGGGATTGTCATAAGGAAGCCAGGAAGTCAGGAGAGAGGAGAGATCCCGTGAGGAGTTGATCATAGAAGGGGAGGGGATTGTCCGGACACCTTATGATAAGATTTTCGTTCTAAAAGGAGACACTTTCGATCTCAATTGGCTTCACCCTGTGGAGTAATAAGACCATATCTAACGAGCCTAAGTATTTAATGAAACTCTTTATTCAGTTTCAGTAACAGATTGCAATGCTTACTCCATAGGGTAAATGGAAAGATAGAGGAACTCATTAAGCTCGCCAACGAACAGGATGCCGAAGGCATCAAATCAAAGCTCAAAGAAATCATCCCCGAATACCAACCCTTTGATCTGAATCATTCCATTCCCAAGACCAAATCATGAATTTAAGCCAAAAATTTTTTTGGACAATCCTGACTACATTTTTTAGTCAGGGTATGATAAAATGGGTTTAAGTAAATCCTATTGACGGCAGAACAAGAAAGACAGAGGTAACTGGAAAGCTCCGGTTTTTTTTCTTTCTACTGGCCAATGACCATTTTTTCTCCGGCGAGCAGTGAAAATTGAGGGTAGGTTAGGATTATTATGTCCTCGATTTTCTCAGATAAGTAATTCCTGACTAAATAATTTAGTCAGGTTTTAAACCTTTTATGATTAAAAGAGCCGGCCTCGAAGAGAATTTGGTGAAACTCTTTGGTTCAGTCTCGAGGGCAAGGATTCTCAGTTTCCTCTATGCCTTTGAAGGACAGTCCTTTTATCAGAGAGAGATCATGTATGAGACTGGCCTCGCTCTCCGAGCAGTGCAGAGGGAGCTTCAAAACCTGGCCTCTTTGGGCATCGTTAAAATCAAAAAGACCCGCAATAGGGTCTACTATGAGGTCAATCGTGACTCCCCTTTCTTCAAACCCTTTAGAGAAATCTGTGGGTTAGCTTCCGAGAGGAAAGATTAAAGACCTTTGGAGCCGCTCTGACTGAATTTTTCAGTTATTCGCCCTCCTTAGAATCACCCCATGTTTCATGAAAGGCTTGACGGGAAAACTGGTGTCAAGAGCCACTTATATGAGGTAAGGGCATGACGATTAGTTGGAACGAAGAATGGGTTCAAATCGCTGAACTGGATGAAGACGATCAAATCCGCTTCACACCTGCCTTTAGAGAACTGATGAAGGACCTCGGTTGGGAAGCAAAAGCATTCGTCGGGCATTTACTCGGCCTCTGGTATGATCCGTTTGAGCATATGCTGGATTACACCAGCGGCGAAGCACGTCATTCAGAGGATCAGCCGGGCCAGTTTGACCGCAATGGCTTAGATGAGCCACAAGAGGTAGTTGAGTATTGGGCTGAGCAGTGGAGCAAAAATGGCCAAAACCACCAGCCGCCCCATGAAGCAGGGACGGGTTTGGAGCTAGACACTGCTTGGTATCGTGATATTCTCCGAGCTAAACTGGTGTCGATGCGTATACCCAAGCGATTGTTGCTGAATTACAGAGACCAAGTATTTGCAGTAATCCGGCGACTTGAATCGAACATGGAGTAATCGCCATGCCTATGACAAATAATGAGTCTTCCTAAACTTTTTCAGATTCCCAGACTGAATTTTTCAGTCAGTTTTATGCCCCTCCTTTTGGAAATCCGAATCTTCCTCAAAACCATACAAGTTGTCCTTTTCAGCAAAGGCAGCCGCTAAATCGAATTCTGATTTCGGAATTCGCATTGCGGAATTCAAAAGCCCAAACCCAAAACTTAAAAGCCCAAAACTCAAAGCTTTGTCTCCTCCCGGATCATAGAATCTTTGATTCATCTTTCTGACTTCATTTTGAAGTCAATCTTCCCTTCCACCATGGATACTAAATTCCTGACTCTTTCCCAAATCATTTTTTTGCTTGCGTGCCTGAAACTTCGTGACCTCCTGACTTCATTTTGAAGTCAGATTCTGGCAGGACAGATCAACTAAATGGGGAGAAGGAACCCCCATAAAGATTGTAGATATGGCGCGAGACCTCATTCGGCGATCAGGGTTTAAACCTGATGTGGATATTGAGATCAAATTTATTGGTCTACGACCGGGCGAAAAGCTTCATGAAGAACTGATCACAGAAGGAGAGGGGATTGTCATAAGGAAGCCAGGAAGTCAGGAGAGATGAGAGATCCCGTGAGGAGTTGATCATAGAAGGGGAGGGGATCGTCCGGACACCTTATGATAAGATTTTTGTTCTAAAAGGAGACACCTACGATCTCAATTGGCTTCACCCTGTGGAGTAGTAAGAAAATATCTAACGAGCCTAAGTATTCAATGAAACTCTTTATCCAGTTTCAGTAACAGATTGCAATGCTTACTCCACAGGGTAAATCAGAAGATCGAAGAACTCGTTAAACTTGCCAACGAGCAGGATGCCGAAGGCATCAAATCAAAGCTCAAAGAAATCATCCCCGAATACCAACCCTTTGATCTGAATCATTCCAAATCCTCCCCCAACCCATAAGTTAACCTTAACAAATCCCTCAGTCCCACCTTCACTCCCTCTTAAAGCCCTGACAAAAATTCCAAAAGACTATCATAACATCAACCCAGTGCTTTCTCGCTTTCTTAGGAAAGCGAGAAAGCTAAAAACCAGATGTTTGGGGTAAGAAAGGGGGTGTGAATGCCCTTAATGAGTTTCTTCATAATCCCGGATTAGGCCTGAGACCTGGTGGCTTTATCGATGATGATCTTCGAAACCAGGGCAAGCAGGTGAATGGTTATCCTGTCCTTGGAACAATCGATTCCATAGAGAGCATTCTCGAGAAGAACTCCATCTCTGAAGTAATTGTCACCAGTGACCACATTCCTAAAGAGAAACTCAACCGCCTTTCTTTAATTTGTAGTTCCCGCCAAATCTCCCTCCGTCGTTTCCAAGCCCACCTCGAAGAGATCCCACTCAATAGATGATATTTTGGATTTAGGAATTCGGATTGCAGATTTATTGACCTGACCACTGGTTATTGTTGTGTTCATATGACGTAGTGACCCAATGACCTGCTCGTATGCCCCTATGGCACAATGTCCCCACTCCTGGTAACCCTTCTTTTTAACTCACGGTCAAATTTTATTGAGTGGTTAGATAAATCATATTTAAAAATAGACGGTGATATGGTATAAGTTATTTAAGGTTTTTGAGGGAAGGTATGACCATGAATAATTATCAGCTTATTCTGGGTGTTAGGGAAATTCCCCGTCCCAGGGGAGAAGGGTATCTTTATTACAAGATTGTGCCATTACAAGAAGAGGCTCAAAAAAGGAACCTTCTGAAACGTATATTAAATCGAATTAACTGTTTTTTAAAAGATGGAGGGGAGAGATTTCTCTTTTATTTGAATTTATACTGCAAGGAATCCGAGGAAGTAGAGGAAGGGAAATTAGAGAAGCTTTTCAACAAAGCTTTAGTCAAACTGTCCGAAATAGAACGATTTTCTGATAAAGAGGCTCAGGAGTTATTGTCTAACTACAAAACTGAAAACATGGAAGCATGGGTAGTAGAGGCTTTGGATCGTGTCGTTAGAAGATTTGTAGGCCACAAGTAAGTATTCTCTGGCAAAGCTGGGGATTTACCCACAATATTAAAATCTATCATGAGCGGAAAAGTATGATTTGTCTTAAAAAATCGGTGAGTTTATCAAAGAGAGTTTTGGAAACAAAAAGAGGAATTCAATCATTACGGAGTTTTTTAAAGAGGTAGAGGAATACCGCCCAGCCCTGGGACAAGCCTATACCAATGTATTAGGAAAAGAGAAGGCAGATAAGGTATTGGAGTTGGATGGGTATATGCTTTCCCCAGATTCCTACCTTTTCAAAACTTCAAGTTTGAAGGATTATACCGCCTATGGTTTTTCAGCGAGGGAAAATCTTCTCTTTTATGTGATGATAAGTCCCGAGGAGTTGAATGAATTTAAGATTGATTCAACCGGGAAGATGGAGGGGGGGCTGTCCCAGAATAATAAAAAACCATGCCAAAGAACTGAAAAAGGCCTCTCTTCCTCTCTACCTTACCCTTTGGATCCATGAGTATAGCCATTTTATAGGATATTGTTTGCAAAAAAGGCCTATAGCCGTAGCAATCCCTATTCTATACAGGAAGCTCTTGGACGGCATAATTTAAACCTAAAAGGTGATGATAAAAGTTCTTGAACTTTCTGACTTAATTTTTAAGTCAGCTTTTTCCATGAAACCCAAGGAATCAAAGAAACTAAAGAAACTAAAGAAACTAAAGAAACCATAGAAACAAGATGAAGCAAATAGACCCCTCTCAAAAGTTTTTACTCGTGCTGAAGCAAAAAGAATGTTTTCCAAATTTCAGTC
>PEUO01000001.1:0-2781 GCA_002780715.1 Deltaproteobacteria bacterium CG03_land_8_20_14_0_80_45_14 | reverse complement strand
ATGAGGGAGGTGAGGAAATAAAATCCATAGAGATTTTTTAATAGAAAGAAAGTAGATCAGGTATGCAGAAGAGCTTCAGCATCTGCTATGGAGGCTGAGATTGTCTCAGAGACAATGAGTGGAGATATGATGACTCGTTCGGATATCGAAGGGAGCAAAGCATCCAATAAGAGATTGACCACGCCTGAACCGGTCTCATGATGATATCGCTTAATGAGAGCACTGGCGTCGAAGAAAAAATAATGCACTTCATTCCTCGCGCATCGTTATCAGGAGATCAGAAAGTTTCTCGTTTTCTGGAATGTAACGGTTCATTTCTTTACGAATCTCCTCAGCGGATGGTATTACCCCTGGGTCGAGTGATTGATCGTATCCCAAGCCTAATACCATTCGGATGAGCTCGTCGATACTTGCCTGCCATTTTTGCTTTTGTTTCAAAGCCTCTGTGTAAGCCCTGAGCATTAAAGGGTCAGTCACCTGAGGAAGATCACTTTTTGAAATATCGCTATGACTTTCCATAAATTTCCTCCGACGATTAACAATTATTTGTAATTAAAAATACCATCTTTTTATCGCAATATCAAGGGACAAGGAAAATAGGGACACTTTGTGTGCCAAGAGTAATGCTCCATTTCTTCAAGGAAGTGTTGAGTAATAGATGGGATGCGAATGAGGGAATTAAAGTACAAAGAGATGAAGAGAACTGGTAGAATTCCTGAAGTTCCTAGAGCGCCTCACGGCGACTATGACCCACGTGTCCTCAATTCCCCAATCCAAAAGTTAGTGACTTCTACAGATTCGCAGCGGAGCAAGCAATAACACAACTTTGCGAACAGGAAGCTCTTGGACGGCATAATTTAAACCTAAAAGCTGATGATAAAAGTTCTTGAACTTTCTGACTTAATTATTAAGTCAGCTTTTTCCATGCAACCTAAGGAATCAAAGAAACTAAAGAAACTAATTTTTCATGACGGCTACGTCACCCTCGAAGGATGAAAATCCCCCTCGGTCCCCCTTTTACAAAGGGGGATAATTACCCCAGAAACAAGATCAAGCAGATAGACCCCTCTCAAAAGTTTTTACTCGTGGCGAGGCAAAAAGAATGTTTTCCAGATTTAGTTCTGTTGAAACAAAGGTTTATTGGCTTGTCAAAAAGAACATTCCATTCATTGGTAAATACATCCCCCGTCCTCTCGATTATACCTTGGGAAGACTCATGGGTTGGGCCTTATATATCATCGCCGTTAAATAGATAAATCGGCCAAGCCGCGGACCCTTAGGACGGCATAGTTCAAACCCAAAAGCTTGATGATAAAAGCCTTTGGGTCTCCTGACTTAATTTTTAAGTCAGAGACTAAATCTTAGAATTAAGCAATTAGAGCCCAAATCCGAGAAGTCCTTCCTGACTTAATTTTTCAGTCAACTTCATGGATCAAATTTAATCCAAAAGACCCGACAAGATAGACTCAATGACCAAGTTGCCCAATAACCAAATTCTATGTGCGGGACAATTCAGACCTTCAGGTTGATTCATACAGTTACCTATGATACGATAAATAAAAAATGGTTTTAGGTTAGCCGTTAGGGAATATCTTGATGAAAATATATTTGGATCTTTGTATTTATAATAGACCTTTTGACGATCAGGGGCAGCCCAGAATTGTAGTAGAGACCGTAGAATTTATGTTTTTGTTAGAGAAGGCAATCAACAAAGAGATGACTATCATTAATTCTTTTGTATTGGAATATGAGAACAGCAAAAGTCCGCTCATCGACCGCAGGGACAAAATCGATGATCTTCTAAAAATTGCATCGGAATATGTAAGATATTCTGAAAGATTGGAGAATAGAGCCGAGGAGATTGAAAAAAGGGGTTTCATGGCGATGGATGCATTGCACATTGCCTGTGCAGAAGCAGCAAAGTCGGATTTCTTTATCACCTGTGATGACTTGTTGTTACGAAAAGGAAAAGCCAATAAGGACAAGTTGAAGGTTAGAATAGTTAATTTAATGGAGTTTTTTTCTGAGGAGGTGTTTAAAACATGAGTCAAATTCTTCATCGGACACCCGTAGAAATACAGAAAGCTGGATGGGACGCGTTGAAAAAGCAGTTAGGGCTTCCGGGGGCGCTGAGATTCCTTCTACAATATGAAAGGGGAGAGGGGGATTATACAAAATTAAGAAAGAAGTATTTTAAAGGTAAAACAGTAAAGAGTTTGGTTAATGATATGAGGAAAGAAAGGGAAATTTGATAGAAAGAAGAAAAAGGGAAGACGTATGAAACACTAAAGGAGAAGGCGAGGAAGTATTGAATAATGTTAAAAACGATTAGTGAAGTCAAAGAAACAGGATGGAATGCTCTTGTTGAGCGATTAGGGATTGCTGGAGCGACTCTATTCGTTCTGGAATATGAGAAGGGTTATGGCGATTATACTGAGGAAAGAAAGAGAATTTTCAATAAGAAAAAATTAGATGAGATCGTTAAAGAGATGAAGAGGAAGTAGACTACTCTCGACCTCCTGACTTAATTTTTAAGTCAAACTAAAGAAACCAAATAGACTTGTCCTGTGAGATGCCTTTGGGTTTGTTATCTCACTGGGACCAGACAAACCAGGTAGACCAAATACAGCAGGCGTATATCAGAATATCAGCGCACCAGTTGGCAGAATATCAGAATACCAGACCATCGGGAAAGAACATGAGAAATTCGAAGAACAAACAAGATAATAATCAAGAAAAAGGAATTGCCGGATTCGAGAAATTATGGGTTTGGCAAAAGGC
>PEUO01000028.1 GCA_002780715.1 Deltaproteobacteria bacterium CG03_land_8_20_14_0_80_45_14 | reverse complement strand
TATTCAATCCTAAAAATTTAATCTCTTTAGATTTTCAACTATTGCTGTAGGAAGAGTTTCACCGAAATATTCTGTTCCATGGCTTTTATTCATTCCAAAAAGTCCAGCATAAACAATTTCATTTTTCCCACTTACACTTGCAACGAAGATGAGACGATCCCCTTTTGACCATTCTAATCCTATTCCACCATTTGGCTCAGGTACAATTTCGGGCATGGGGAAACTTACAGGCAAACTCCTGATAAATCTCTTTGCTTCATAACATGCATCTTCAGCTATGGGCGGCGCTTCATAACCATCCCAGCCCTCTAACGAACATTCTCTGCATAATTCATCTATAGAAAAAATCACTTCATCTAACCGTCCTAATGTTTCTGCTTTTCTCCATTCGCCAATTGCCTTGTCATAGATTCTCTTTAAGTTTTCGAATTCAGATCCAAATCCAATGGTAGAAAAAATCGATATACTTGTGCAATCAGTGCGAGGAATTGGTATGCTCATTTGTACATCTCCTTTAATTTATCGGTAATACTTTTGAAAAATATTTGGTTTTTGAAATTGCGTAATTTTTCTATCGCATCCCAGGCATCCTTTTCATCTATTCCATCCGGTTTAAATTTAAATACATCAATGTCTAGTATTATTGGGGCGACATCGGTAACTACTTGTTCAAGTGCATGAGTAATTATCCCATCAGCCCCAATAGATGGTTCGTGAATGATAACACGGGTTAGAAAGCTGCTAACTCCCTGTGGTAATTCATCGGGAATAACTGGAGGAGCGGTCAAAAACTCACTAAAATCTTTGATCGGCATTGGGATATTCAGATTATTTATGTATCTCAAGGCGACTCTTGTAATCAACTCAGGAGTCGTAACTTCTTTATACAGTAACCAAAGTCTGTATGCTTCGCTACGTAAAGCTTCCCATGTTATATATGGATGCAATCTGCTAAATGTGAATCCATCTAATCTTGCCTGGATAATTTGTTTTTTGTCAGAGGATATATAACGGTAACCATTAATCTTTGTGGACGATTTTACCATACCCTCACCTGGTTTTTGTTCAACCTGAACTTGGGATATTCTTTGTTCCAGTTTTTGGGGATAATCAGGTTTAATTGATTCGTAGATAGAGTCAATCTGTCTCACGTCTAATTTGGAAGACAATTTTACACGAATGTCTATAAGAGCTTCAGAAATGGGCGCTCTTCTTAGAACTTGATATTCAGCCAAGATGCCTCCCTAAATTTTGAATTTAAAAAAATAATTATAACAAATATTTGGAGTGATTGGAATTTTAATTTACAACGATAACCAATGTGTCTCAATGCACCCAAAATCATTCGATTGGATTTTCTCTTATATAATTGCTCTGCTGAATCGCACCTGTGACTACGATACGGCCATCTGTAAAAGTCTTTTGCTCTGTGAAGGAATGAGGATCGTTATCCCAACCAGTCTCGATGAGCTTTGGGAGAACATACTTTCTACAGGTATCAGCTTCAGTGATCATGATATGAGTCTTAATATTTGATTACGCTTATTCTGGCATTTTTTGTCACAGAAAGAATTTATAACTGACCAGATTTTTCAAAGTACTGCATTGCGCATAGCGTTAAGATATTACCGTAAATCGTAAGGCGCCTGCCTACGCCAAGGCTTCGAGCAGGCAGGCAAGTCGTCAGGGGTAATTGCCAAAAACATAGATCGAAAGCGTCTTTGGGCAGCCTTTAAATCTTCAAGGGATGCAATCGCTGGCATGGTTACCTCCAATTATCACAGAGCGCATGGCGCATAGAGCATAGCGTAAAGACATTACCCTAATTAGCACGCAGGCGTGATTCGTATCCGTATACAGAACCTCGCAGAGCGCAATGCGCATAGGGCATAGCGCAGACCCTCAATCGTAAGCCGTGAGGCGTAAGGAAAGCCCGTAAAGAGCCTACGACCTATCCTCAAATCCTAATTCTTCTTTTTCCCACTCCCTAACTTTTCCTCTTCGTTTTTGTGATATAAGGAACTTTAGCTTCCTCAACAAGGAATCCGATTGGAGGCTTCTTTGTCTCTGGAGGCTTCATTAGTTCGCGTATAGCATCAAAAACTACTTTGAATTGAGTATCGTATTTCTTTTCGAGTAAATCGAGTTTTCGGGCCAAATCAGCATGAGAGGCGAGTATCCTTCGCAGGCGAACGAAAGCCCGCATGATCTCAATATTGACCTGTATGGCCCTTTTACTCCGGAGGACGCTGGAGAGCATTGCCACCCCCTGTTCAGTGAAGGCATAGGGTGGGTACCGACGTCCTCCCCAATGACTTGAGGTGCCAAAATGTGACCTCAAGTTTTCAAACTCCTCCTTGTTTAGCTGAAACATAAAATCTTCAGGGAACCTATCTGGGTTACGTTTGACCTGCTCATTAAGGCGACGTGTTTCCACCCCATAAATCTCTGCCAAATCACGATCAACAATAACTTTCTGATTTCGTATCGTAATAATCAGCGATCCTACATCTTTTATAATTAAGGTCTCTTCTTTCTTGGTTCGTTCAACAGGGATCAAGGAAGCCGTTTTAAACACTTTTCTATTCCTTTGAGAAATGACAAGAAAGGGAGGAGTTGCCCCAATATATCAAAAAAACAACGTTATGACAATGGTCATGGAATGGGAGGGGGACAGGTTGGAATTTCAAGTCTATTGAAACAGGGAAAGATAGGTTTGGGAGGCCAAGGAGGCCTCCCTTATAGATCAATTATCTTTCCAGGTGGGTTTTCGCTTTTCTAAGAAAGCCTTCAATCCTTCGATCGCATCATGGCTCTTCATCAAGCGATCCAGATAGATTTTCTCAATGACTTTGAGTCCCTTATCCATATCATCATTGAGACCAGCGAGGGTTGCCTCTTTTCCCAACTTTAAAACAATCCCGCTTAATTTCTTAAACTTCTCAATAAATCCATTCACTTCTTCAGCAAGGGAGCTCTCAGGAACTATTTTATTGATCAATCCCAATGCTAATGCTTCTTGGGCGCCGATTATATCTCCGGAGAGAATCAGTTCCAGGGCCTTCTTCCGTCCAATCATCCTCGGAAAGACCAAGGCGGCGATAGGGGGAAAGACCCCAACTTGGACCTCAGGTTGTCCAAACTTTGATTTCTCTGTGGCAATAACCATGTCGCAATAGAGAGCCAGTTCACATCCTCCTCCGAGAGCTGAACCATTCACCACTGCAATGGAGGGAACCTTTAGGGCATCCATCAACCGGAACATTTTATGAAAGACTTCAATCATCTTATAAACCAAATCGCCGAGATGCTCTCCGACATCTACCCCTGCGGAGAATGCTTTTCCTATGGCCTGGACGACGAGGAGCTTCAGAGACTTTTCTTTCATCAATCCCTCAAGATAGGTATTGATCTCTTCCATCATCTCGATATTAAGGACATTAAGGGGGGCTCTGTTCAAAGTAAGCGTCGCCAAACCATCTTTGAATTCAGTTTGAATATGTTTAAAAGCCATTGGTTTCACTCCCTAATCCCCCCAGCCCCCCTTTCATAAAGGGGGGCAAGAGGGGATTATAAGATCTTACTTCTTCTGGGGTTTTCCCAACACTTCCTCAAAGAATGTGTCATCCAGGAGCTTGCCTTCTGCAATATTCTGGCGATATTTGATGAAGTCGATGACATCCACGCCTGTAATCTTCTTGGTATTAAAGGCGCCAAATCCCAGGAAGGCCTCTCCCATCATGTTGGCGGCCAGCCAATGCCTGTTGTAGTTCTTGGTTTGATCCCAGAAAAATTTCTTTTTAGCCCTCACCGAGTCAATCGATTTAATCAAGCATCCTGGGAATAGGTTGGCAAAGGTCCAGACCACTTTGTCCACTTCGCCATCAAGCAAAGAAAAATCATAATCATTATTCTTCAGCTTTGTATTCACCCACTCCCTTGCCTGCTTAAATCCATCCCCCGCTTTAAACTCGCCATAAACAATCTCACCGTTATCAATGTACTTATCCGTGATGACCTGGGGATTACGGACCCAATTTCCCTTCTCATCTTTGAGCACTGGGACACACTTGGAGATGAGGGTTTTCATCTTCATCTTGTAAGCGCTCCACATCTCACAACTGATACAGTTCCACATGGCATCTTCCATACTTAAAAACCATGGGAGAAAATCGGAAGATCCACCATCCGGAGCAGAACCGTGACGCGGACCCGCCTGCCCGAATATGGCTAAGTCCGAGGCAATGGCAAGATCACAGGCCATTCCAATTTCCTGTCCACCTGCTATTCTCATGCCATTCACACGGCAGATCACAGGTTTCTTGCACATGAGGATGGAGTCCACCATGTTATTGAAGAGCTCCATATAAGCCCCATATTCTTCTGGGCGCCGGCCGTAATATTCAGAATATTCTTTGGTATTGCCGCCCGTACAGAAGGCATTGGGACCTGCTCCGGTGAATATTGTCGCAACGACGGAACGATCTGTCGAAGAATTCTCCATGCCGGCGATGACCCCTTTTACCATTTCAGTGGTATAAGAATTATACTGAGCCGGGTTATTCAACGTAATCCATGCAACATAAAGGCCCTTCATCACATTCCCCTTAGGATCCTTCAAAGGTCTTTTTTCATAGATGGTGCACGGAGCTTGCGTCCCCCAATGCTCTGAACCATATCTGTCATGATTTTTTTCTTCGCTTTCTCTCGGCATCCACTCTAATGCCATACAGATTCCCCCTTTCTATGGATTAAAATCAAATTTTTAATTCCCCCAACCCCCCTTTAGCAAAGGGGGGAGAGGGGGGATTTTATAGCTAAAAATCAGGCGTAAGAACCATCCTCTTTGCCGGAGAACCGGCTTTGTGGACTTCTTCGAAGACCGACTGGATCTGGCTCATTGGCCGGGTCTCCACAAATGGACCGATATCGATCTTCTTTGACAAGACCATATTCAGCACGATGGGATAATACTCGGGCAGACATCCCCATGTTCCGATCATCTCTGCATCAAAGGCCATGAGTCGAGAAATGCTGTACTCAATCTTGGCCATCCCGAACCCAATCAAAACCAACTTTCCGGTGAAGGAGAGCATCTCAAGAGCAATTTCTTGCCCTGCCTTGGTTCCGGTCACCTCAAAAATCTTCCAGCCAAAACCGGCCTCCAAACCATTTTTCTTGCAGATATCTCGAAATTCATTTCGGAGATCCTTGACGGTCTTGTCTTGTGAACTGATTACAAAATCAGCTCCATATTTTAAGGCCCTTTGTAATTTCTCAGGATTTCTTGCAATGCCGATGACTGCCTTTGCGCCCAGGGCCTTTGCCGTTTGAGCCACATAAACACCCACTCCTCCGGTGACCCCAATGACGATCACATTATCTCCAGGCTGGAGATTTGCCCTTTTGGCCGCCTGATAAGGCGTAGTCACAGCATCCGCTACAACTGCCAACTGCTCCAAAGGAATATTTCCTCGGTTCCTCACCTCGCAGAGGTCAATGAAGGGAACAGGAATATGACTTGAAAATCCACCGTAAACACCCAAGCTGTTTCCAGGCATCTTCTGGGCTAAACAACGATTTCCTCTTCCAGTTTTACAGAGGAGGCATTTACGACAAGGCATCACCGATGGGATGATGACCTCTTTCCCTACCCATTTCTCATCCCCAGCAACGACTGTTCCGCTGATTTCATGTCCGAGAGTTAAAGGTGGTTTCTGTACGGTTGGCACGCCATCATAAAAATAACCGAGATCGGTATGACAGACCCCGCATCCTGCCACCTTCACCAACACTTCATCTGGAGCCAAGGATGGAACTGGAATGGAAGCTTTGGCTAACTTGCCAGGCTTTACCTCTCCAGTGTTTTTATCCTTTGAGGTCGGTTGAACCATTTGCCAAGTCTCAATCTTATCAGGTATTGTTGCCATTCATTTCACCCCCTTTTCTTCATTAAATTCGAAATCCGAAACAAACCTTTTAATACGAGATTCCTCGCTTCGCTCGGAATGACCATCTTTCTTGTGTCATTGCGGAGGTGAAACCGAAGCAATCTGTATTGTTTCGTATTTCGAATTTCGTGCTTCGTATTTTATCTTTTAAATTAGGTCATTCCGAGTCCGCCATCCACACAGAAGAGTTGTCCGGTAATATAGTTCGCCTCGTCCGATGCCAGGAAGACGAAGGTTAGGGCTACCTCTTCTGGTTCCGCAAATCGACCCAGTAAAATCCTGCCGTTATAAATCTCCTTCAGCTTTGGGTCTGTCCGAATCTTCTCCGTCATCTCAGTACTTACATATCCCGGTTGAACCACATTCACCGTAACCCCAGAACCAGCCAATTCTCGTGCAGCCGACTTGGTCAGAGCGATGATCCCTCCTTTTGCTGAACTATAGTTGATCTGTCCTTTCGTTCCCCACAACCCGGCTGAAGAAGTTACATTGATGATCTTCCCGTATTTTTTCTCCATCATATACTTAGAAGCAGCCTGGATGCACAGGAAGGGTCCTTTGAGTTGGATGTCGATCACCTCATCCCACTGTTCCTCTGTCATTTTGTAGAGCATATTTGGTTTCGATACTCCTGCATTGTTCACCAAAATGTCAATCTTCCCAAAGTTGTCAATAGCTGTTTGGATAATCCTTTCCGCATCCGCCTTTACTGCTACATTGGCTTTTACAGCAACTGCTTTCCTTCCCATTTTTTTAATCATTTCAACAACTTCTTGCGCTGGTTGATCTTTACTCGCATAATTGACAACAACGTCGGCGCCTTCTTTTGCATAAGCAAGGCAAATCGCTCTACCGATCCCTCTTCCTCCACCCGTTACGACAGCCGCTTTACCCTCCAACCTACCCATCAGATCCTCCTTCGATCACGTTTTAAAAACCAATCGAAATAATTTGTGAATATATTCCCATGGCCAAACCAAAAAATACTACATTTTTTTTATAAAAACAAGAGAATTTTTAATTATTTTAAATCCCCTGTAATTACAATAAATTACAACCACCTTTTTCTCCTTCGGTAGTGTTTAACTTCTCGATAACTTTTTTTCTTTCCTATCTCACTTAACCCCATGTAAAATTCCTTCACATCCTAATATTTTTTACTTACAATCTTCCCAGGATTTGGCCTGCCACGGTATTCCTCTGCATCTGACCCGTTCCTTCAAGAAGCCAGGTGGCCAGGGCATCTCCCAGATAACCTGGGAGAAATTGTTCGTCAAACAGACCATACCCGGCAAGGATCTGCATGGACTTGAGGCAGACATCAATGGCCGTCAAGGGACATTTGACTTTCGCCTGGAGGGAAGTGGCAAGATCCATCTTTCCCTGATCGATCAGCCATACGGCTTTATAGGCCAACAAAGCAGCGGATTCGATTTCTTCTGACATCTCGACGATCAGATGAGAGATGTTCTGAAACTTTCCGATTTTCTGCCCGAACTGCTCGCGATTTTTTGCTTGGAAGAGAGCCCGATCATAAGCCCCTCTCGCCAGGCCGATGGCTTGATTGGCAATCTCGGCTCTTCCCTCGTTCAATGCATCCATGATGTAAGTAAACCCGTGATTCTCTTTCCCCAAAAGGTTTTCCTTGGGGACTTTTACATCTCGAAATTCAATGCTGCAGGAGGAGGTTGTTTTTAATCCGATCTTATCTCCCAGATCTATCGCCGTCACGCCATCCGTCTCTCTCTCGACAACGAAACCACTGATCCCCCGATAGGGAGGCGCCTCAGGATCGGTCTGGGCAAAGACCGTATAAAAATCGGCAATATTCGCATTGGTGATGAAGATTTTATTGCCATTGAGTATATATTCATCCCCTTTTTTCACGGCCCGGGTATCGAGGAAACGGATGTCACTTCCATGATTCGGTTCGGTCACGGCAATGGAAGCAACGGCCTCTCCTTTCGGGAGTTTGGGAAGGTATTTCTTTTTCTGTTCGTCGGTGCCAAACCTCAAAAGCGTTTTGGCAGGGATGGACCCAAGGCTGAGGGCCAGCCCAATCCGGTTATCGTATCGAATGATTTCCTCCATGATCAGACAATAATCAAGAAGGGGCAATCCCTGTCCTCCTAACTCTTTGGGGTAGTAAGAGGCAAGGTAGCCGTTTTCCCCTGCCTTTTTATAGATCTCCCAAGGAAACTCTTTCTTCTTTGCCAACTCGAGAGTCTTTGCGGGGTCACATTCACCCACCATGAATTCACGAACTGCTTCTTTGATTAATCGTTGCCTTGAGGTTAAACTGAAATCCATCTATTTCTCTTCTTGAGGATCTCCGAATAGATGGCTCCTCGCATTCCCATCTTATTTTTCATTTCTTTTAAAAACCAACCCGGGGAGCCCTTTCTCTACCACAAAAGCGCCGATCCCGCGGCTTCCTTTTGAGCGATCGGTATAGGCATACAATACCAGAAAATCAGCCACCGAGCCGTTCTTGGCAAAACATTTTTCTCCCTGGAGGACATACTGATCCCCGCGGAGGTCTGCTCGTGTACGGAGAGAAAAGATGCCCGAGCCAGCAGATGGCTCGATCGCACCCAAACCTGTCAGCGCTTGGGATTCCCCTGCCAAGCGTTTCAAGTATTTCCCTTTGAGAGATTCATCTGCTCCATAAACAATGGGCAATGTCCCCTCTGCCTGGGCGATGAGCAGGAGTGCCACCTGGGTCCGTGATCAATCCTTCTTTCCCGCAAACCACCCTCAGGGACCCTTCCCTTTCGTTTTCCCTTTTTCCTTCACCTCAAAGCCCAATAACCCCCTGCATAAAATATCGCTGATAATCTCTGAGAGTTCTTCGGGAGTCACGGATCCTTTTGGATCATACCAAAAATAGATTCCGTTGCATGTCCCAAACAGAATAAAGGTCACCACCTTCAATTGATCTTTTGAAATACGGCCGCCAAAAAAATCTGACAGAACACCCCTGACAATTTGGTGATAATCCCTTTCTTGGTCAGCGATGATTTTAAAATATTCTGGAGGAAGCAGGTGTCCTTCGTGAATCGTTGTTTTGGCTTCAGCAATATATTTCGTATAAAATCCTATATGACGGGAAATGATAAATTGAATTTTCTCAAAATTATCCTCGATTTTCTCCAATTCCTGCTTTAAATCTTTCAGAAGAAGACCCATGAAATTAGTGGAAATAAAATAGAGGATTTCATTTTTGCTTGAAAAATAATGGTAAATGCCTCCTTTACTCAATTTGGCTGCCGTCGAAATATCGTTCATGCTCGTCTCCAAATAGCCTTTTTCGTTAAATAGCTTGGCAGCCGCTTTGGCGATGCTGGTCATTTTGCCCAATTCTTTTTGGGTTAACTGTTTCAGGTATTTTCCCATAAAGTCGCTTAAAAAACGCTCCAAAATAAAAAAACCGACTGTTTGGTTTAAATCCGACTGGTCGGTCGAAACCTACCACAGGCATTTTCCTTTGTCAAGAAAAAAGTCCTGGATAAAGTAACCCACCAGTTACGGGTAAAAAATCCTTAAAAGAAGTGTAACTTAGGGCCCTGCCGCAGGAGCCCTGATTCTTCAGCCCTAAAGGGCTGAGTTACAGGTTAAGGTAAACTTCAGCCGACCATAACTGAGGCCTTACTGGATAAAAAGATTAATAATTTTAAACGATTAAGTATGGATAGAGGAATCCTGAGAAAGAATGACAGAGGAAGGTTTGAGATGGAAATATGATGAAAATTGGAGTTAAAAAAAGAGGGTCTAAGAAGCGATTAAAGGATGGAGAACTATGGGTGGATAAAAGGACTATTAAATTTTCAGTTCTAAGTTAATCATCTCCCCCCCTCTTGTAAATCCCATCGCACGGAAAAATTTGAGGAGGTCCCAATCGCTCCAATTGACTAAGGTGTAAACGGCACTCACGCCAATCGTTTTGAGATTTTTAATAAATTCTTGACTCAATTTTCTGGCGACACCTTTATGTTGATAATCGGGATCGACCCCGATCGTGCTGATCCATCCCACTGTTTCAGGAATGCCAAATTCCCATCCGCTCACTTCACCTACGATAAACCCTATGACCTTCCCTTCGAGTCCAGCGACCAGACCCGACAGAGGATATCGGGGGTTAGGGAGCTCGATCTTCTTTCTCCAAAAATCTTCCCTGACTTTTCCTAAGACCTTACGATCAATTTCAACAATCGCATCCAGATCTCCTATGGTCAGAGGTTGTATGCTCAATTTGGCTAAAAAATCCCCTTCCACCGGCTCCCTTCCCCTTCCTTTATCCCATCACTATTCAATGACGGCGATCACTGCCTCTGCCTCAACCTCCTGACCTGGGGCCACACAAATCTCTTTCACCGTTCCGTTGACCGGAGCCACGACTGGCATCTCCATTTTCATCGCCTCTAATACGGCCACCTGATCATCCTCTTTCAACTTATCTCCCACTTTTACTGAAACCGAAACAATCTTGCCTACCATTGGCACTGTTACGGGTGTTCCCATAATACGAACCTCCTCTTATATACCGATTTGTTAGAAAGTAAAGAACCCCGCCCACAGGGCGGGGCTTTAAAACCTAAATTCCTAAACCCAAAACCGAGATCCCGAAATCGTAGATCCTGAAACAAGTTCAGGACCTGGTTCGGGATGACAACAAGACAAGAACCGAACCCTTATGTCATGCTTGTTTCAGCATCTGGTTTGCTTTTTTCTGCTTTCAGCAGACGCATCTTTCATCCCCGTCCACAGGACGGGGTTTTCAGGTGCGATTTCTAATAAAGGCTAACGGTAAGGGT
>PEUO01000093.1:6788-10715 GCA_002780715.1 Deltaproteobacteria bacterium CG03_land_8_20_14_0_80_45_14 | reverse complement strand
TTCGTCATAGCCCGATTCCAAACCCACATGCAATCTTGAGAGCCCCGCTTCATGTAATCCTTTCAATTCTTCAAGAGACTTTTTGGCACAGGTCTTTGCCCTGGCATAGGAAGTAACTCTTTCTATGGTGGGAAAATTCTCTTTCAAAGATTTTATTACCTCAATCAACTCCGGAGTTCTCATAATCAGGGTATTGGCATCTTGCAAAAATACTGTTTTAGCCCCGGAGGCTAACCAGTTAGCGACATTCATTAAATTCTGGAGTTTTAATTCTGAATTCAAATCCCCTTGATAAATTTCTGGATTCCCCTGAAATATCGCCCGGACCACTTCCTGATTTACTTTCCCGGCAAAAGCAAACCTCCAGGAGGCTTCCTTTATCTCCTCAGAGAGCTTTTTTACAACATAAATATCCTTCTTTATCTCCTCTGCCCTCCGAGACTCAAATTTCACATTTTTATAAGTCGGGCAAAATTCACATTTATTCCAGGGACAGTTTCTGGTGGCTCTGATCAACAAAGACGAATCTCTTCCCTCACTTGGTGGCCTAATCGGCCCCATTTCATAGAAGAAATTCTTTGGATCCATAATATTCATTTGGTAAACAAGGTTTGTTTGATAAATCATCTTTATTCCCCCTTCCTTAAATAACCGAAAAACCTATTTTAAATCAAGCGAATTACAGGAGAATCTGGCGGATGGTGGGGAACAGAAGGGCAGGGTCCTTTAGGGCAAAAGAAACAGGTATTCCTTTAACTTTCGCAAGAAGAAAGCCTTCTGATTATTCGATCTCTTTCTGTAGCTGTTTTATCTTAAGTTGAAGAGTTTAACTCTAAGTTTACCGACTGATAAAGCCCTTAACCGCATCAACGATTTTATCGATATTATCGGGAAGAGATAATCGTCAAAGGTAATCATAAATTCTTCCCCTTCGACTTTAAGACTCAACGATGGAGCGTTGGTTGATCAATGATTATCTATTTAAAGTCGCAATATACTCACCAGCTTGAATATAAACATGGGTTAAATGCATATTCCTATAGAGAAAGGCCATCGATTCTTATCTTTTATGGCCACGTATTTCTTAAAATAATAGGGTTTATCCACCATAGTGATCGGGAATCGAATAAGCAGAAGGTAAGGGTCTTCCATGAACTGGGGAATGCCAGAAAGAATAATCTTGGGATACCCCTTCCCGGAGGGACGCTCCGGATCTCCAACAAAGAGGACGGGGACGGAAACCTCCAGTTTATCGGAGAGGATCGGATTGACCATACCCCAAAAGATGAAAAATTAAAGATCAAGATCGGAGAGGCCTTTGATGCGGTTGGGGAGAAGGTTCGGACAGATTACAAACATCTGGGGCAGAATCTCTTCGAGGTAGCCTTTGAAGTGAGTTTAAGGAATCACAAAAAAAGGCATTAAGGTATTGATGGAGGAACTGATTCCTGGCGACTGGGAGATGGTTTCGAACACCCATTCCTACGAAAAACTGAGCGCCTGCTTGATTCGTTTTGAGGTGCCTGGGGAAAAAGGAAAAGAGGTAATATACTGAAAATGAATTTCGTGAAGACCTAATATCTTAGAGTCTAACGAACGAAGTGAGCGGGTGTTTAGCCCGCCGCTAGAATGATTTGTTTGAGGCGCCTTATTTTCTTTCTTGCCAGTGCCGGGGATTACGCTTAGCATGGAATACAGCAAGAATAACAACGCTCTCCACATCAACCACGAAGAAGACCTCATTGGGGAACTTTCTCGTGGGTGCGCAACGGACGTTCTTATAGACGACTGGATCCGCCTGGGAATTACGAATGATCGAAGACTATCAACTGTGCGGATGAACTTTAATCCGAGCCCAGGGACGCGCGCTTCGTACCACTTGAAAGCTTCGGTTAAGTCGGCTTCTGCCTCCGGACGGATGATAAGCTCGCAACTCATGCTCGGCTCTTGAATCTCTCATGCGTAACAGACCAAGGTGAACCCGCATTCGGATCCTTATATAGTTCAAATGATACTCCAAAGTTCAGCTCTTTTCAATTGCGTCAAACGATTTTGTTATTACAAACAAACCCCCAACCTCTAATAGACTTTATTGAAAGTCTAAAAACGAGGGTTTATAGTCAAAATTAAAAAAGACTTTTTCGAGTAGGCTTGGGAGGGGAAAGAAGGGAGATAAAGGAGGTATGCATTCTCGAAGGTGAAATTTAGGGACTTGGTTTCTCCACTGACAGCTATCTTATTGATGACCTTGGTAACATCAATGGTAAGCCGTTGGACGCCATCATTGGGGCAAGAACAATGAAGGGATGGAAGATCAGGTGTGAATAAGGAAAGAGGCAGAATATGTTGAATGGGGAAGAGTTAGTTGGAAGAGCCGCAAGGGATTTAGTTAAGGCGAGTTATGCTATTGCTTTGACCGGAGCTGGAATTTCAACTGAGTCAGGGATTCCCGATTTTCGGGGACCAAATGGAATTTGGACCAAAAAGCCTGAAGCCGAAATAAGAGCCTATGAAGTTTATGAACAATTCAGAGCTAATCCGAAAGGGTATTGGGAAGGAAGATTGGACCCTGAGGGTCCAATCTCAAGGATCTTTTCAATCTTTGGTGAAATTGAAAAGGCTCAACCTAATGCCGGGCATTATGCTTTAGCTGAACTCGAAAAAATGGGAATATTAAAATGTGTGATTACTCAAAATGTGGATGGACTGCATCAAAAGGCAGGGAGCAAAAACGTGATTGAATATCACGGTGGCCTTAATAAGTTTAGGTGTGTCAATTGTAACAGAAGATTCAGCAAAGATGAGCTCAATTTGGAAAAATTAAAAAAGGAAGGGAGACTCCCCCCTTATTGTCAATGCGGGGGAGTTATCAAAGATGATGGAGTTTTCTTTGGGGAGCCAATTCCTGGTGATGTTCTTCAGAGAAGTCAAAGAGATGCTTGGAAATGCGATTTAATGCTGATTTGTGGGACCTCGGCAGTAGTTTATCCTTTTGCCGCTTTACCGGAGATGGCTTACAAATCCGCAATCGTAATAGAGATAAATGCCCAGCCTACTCCCCTAACTGGAAGAATTTCGGAATATCTAATTCAAGGAAAAACTGGAGAGACCTTACCTAAAATAGTGGAGAAGGTTAAAAAAATCCAAAAGGGCTAAAGATAATTTGGTTCTTCCTCGCTTAGATGTTGAATAACAGCAATGTATCTTGCCTCTCTTAAATACAGCCATTTGTTGTAAAATAGATTGAGGCCCAAAAGGGGGCTTCAGTTGCTCGGCATAAATTAGCCAATCGGAAATAAGGAGAGAAATCTTGAAATGTCCGTGCAAATATCTACAAGGGATTTTAGCTCACGAGCAGAAATCATCAATGGGTGGGTTCAATTGTCACGCCTCCCATTCCATCTCGTAGGTGTTCTGCCATTTATTTTGGGCACAATTTTAGCCTGGCGCACATATGGAGTGTTTGACAGGCCTGTCTTTATCTGGAGCTCCATAGCTGTTGTGCTAATCATGCTTTCCACTTATTATGATGGAGAATATCACGACCTCAAAGAGGACAAACTCTCAGCAGAGATGGAGAGGAATCTATTTTCTGGCGGAAGTCAGGCTATAGTAAAGAATCTGATCCCACATAGACAGGCAAAAATCGCCGGATACGTAACACTGGTTCTGGCAGGAATAATCGGGCTTATCCTCCAGTTCTATCTTAAAACAGGACCATGGACGATACCCCTGGGAGCTATTGGTGTGATTGCCGGTTTCTTCTATTCCACGCCACCCCTTCGTTGGGTGAAAAGAGGCATCGGGGAATTGCTGATAGGGTTCTGTTACGGATGGCTTCCGGTGGCTACTGCCTTCTATCTACAGACTGGCACGATAGACAATATTGTCCACTGGATTTCCATACCCATTGCCTGTAGCATCTTC
>PEUO01000093.1:0-6778 GCA_002780715.1 Deltaproteobacteria bacterium CG03_land_8_20_14_0_80_45_14 | reverse complement strand
TCATAAACGAATATCCTGACTATCCAGCTGATTTGATCGAGGGGAAGAGGAATCTGGTGGTAAGGTTGGGGAAAGAGACCTCTGCCTTCATTTACATAGCGGCAACGGTGATCGCCTGGATTGTATTTGGATTGGCAGTGAGCCAGGGGTTGCCTGCGGTGACACTTCTCTTCTATCTCCCGGTTTTCTTAATTGCCTTGTGGTTAGTTTTTTTGATATCTAAAAAGGATTACCTCAATAAAAAGCGGCTGGAGTTGATTTGCGGACTTACTATAATTGTCAACCTGGGAACTTCATTGGCTTATACTTTGGCTGTCTGGCTGGGAAGTTTTTAAAAGATGAAAAGACCCTCCATTTTCAACTGGCCGTTGAGATCTATATTCTGGCCTCCGAATTTGATCGTGAAGCAATTGACAAGCATATTGTATTTCAATCATCTGGTCGGGTGGCATAAGTTCCCCAATTGGTTCCTCAAGCACAGTTTCAAGTCCCTACCCGTAGCTGCTGGCTCAATTGGTATGGGTTGCATCGGCTTTCCAGCACATCCAGCCTGGGAGGTGACGTCCGCCTGTAATCTACGCTGTATCCATTGCCATGCTGAAAGCAACAAGCCATCCAGAGACGAACTTACAACAGATGAGGGTAAAAGATTTATCGATAGCCTTGTTAGGGTAGAGGAATTCCGAATGGTTGTTTATACTGGCGGAGAGCCGTTGGTACGGCCTGATCTTTTAGAACTTTTACACCACTCAAAGGGAGCTGGACTGACCAATGTTATCGCCACCAACGGCACATTGATTACTGAGGAAGTCGCTTTCAAACTCAGAGAGGCTGGCGTTGTTGGGGTAGCGGTCAGCCTCGATTCCTCAAAGAGGGCGATTCACAATTATATTCGCAGAGATGATAATGCGTTTGATCTGGCTATGCGAGGCATACGGGCGCTGAAGAAGGCAGACATCCTATTACAGATAAACGTTACCGCTATGGATTACAACTTCTCCAACCTTGATGAGTTGATCGATCTTGCTGATTTAGAGGGTTCAGGGATAATGCTGATGTATCAGTTGGTGCCGGTCGGCCGTGGGAGTACCATTAAGGATGCTACACTTGATGTCAAAGAGAACGAGAGATTACTTAAATCTTTAGCCATCAAGCAGAAAAATATCTCTACTATCATCGAACCAGTGGCTGGTCCTCAATACTGGCCCTATTTAATGGAGAAAGGCGGTAAACCGGATGGTATCTGGCTCAGACTTGCCAAAAAGTTATTTCATGGTTGTTCTGCTGGTCGGGGATTCGTTTATATCAAAGCCAATGGCGATGTCTGGCCCTGTCCTTTTGTGGAAGTAAATGCTGGCAATGTGAGGAATCTTTCTTTTACGGAAATCTGGAATCAGAGCGAGGTGTTTCTCAATTTAAGAAACCGAGAGAATACCTTAAAAGGGAGTTGTGGGGAGTGTAAATATCGAACGATATGTGGCGGGTGCCGGGGCAGGGCCTTAGCCTATCACGGGGACTATCTGGCTGAAGACCCCTCGTGTTTTCTGCATCCCAAATCCTGTTAGATGTTAGTTGAGGGCTCTCTTATTCGCCAACCCATTCAAAAAATGTTCGATTTGAAATCACGGTAGCCTTATGTGGAAGAAAAAAACCCAAAGGAAGGTAACCCCAAAATGCGCTGTAGCCGACTGTTTGAAAGCGGAGACTGAGCTCAGTCGTTACCTATTTTTTCGATCAATCATCATCAACTTTCCTACCCATATCAAGGTGAAAATTAATAGGTGAAAGTATAAAATTGGCTTTGTGCCCGGTAGGATTTGGTAAAATGAGGACTTCTTCCTGCTTCCCGAAATTTACACTTTCCAAAATTAGAAAAAAGGTGTATATTACAATTATGAATTAACAATGGTTTTATACTCCAAGTTTAAGGGAATAATTCCTTTTAAATTAATTGGGCGGCTATCAACTTACCAGTTAGCAGTTTACGTGTGGGATCATAATCCCAGAAGTGCCAGTTGAATTGAGGTGCAGCATGCATGCGCTAGAGTTCTTTGCCACAGTCAAAAATGGCGTTATTGAGATTCCTCGCGAATACCTCAAACATCTCACGAATCGCGTGCGCGTGATCTTGCTGGTCGAAGAGGCCAAGCCTGCTGTGAATTTCATTGATGAACTGCTTGCACATCCTGTGCGAGTGAACGGCTTTCGCCCCTTGACTAGAGAAGAAGTCCATGCCAGATAACAAACGCCCAACTTGCTTCATCGATACGAATATCTGGCTGTATGCCTTCATTGAAGGGGATAATTCCGCCAAGTCGGCAACAGCGCGCGCACTCATTCAAGAGACTGAACCTATGCTCAGCACACAGGTGATTAACGAAGTATGCGTCAACCTGCTGAGGCGAGCAAATTTTACCGAAGAACATGTGCGTCGAATCATCGAGTCATTCTATGAGAAATACCCCGTAGTCGAGCTGAATAGGTCCATCTTACTGACTGCGTCCCAACTTCGCCAGCAGTATTCCTTATCCTTTTGGGACAGCACTATTGTGGCCAGTGCACTCAGTGTAAGAGCACCCATTCTATATTCCGAAGATATGCAACATGAGTTAACCGTTGAAGGCCACCTTCAGGTGCTTAATCCATTTGCCCAGAGATAGTGGGACTCTGAGCCGATTGGCTCCCCAATCCCCTTCAGTTGAAGGGGTTTCCGACGCAATGTTGCTTCCTGGAATCCCCAGTTGGCAGGCCTCAACAAAAGACCGACATTTCATCCTGTAATCTTTATGAGATTGAGAAACAACCGGCCTTTCATATAAACTTAGGCTTATGGTGAGCCCAATCAATTCCATCGCTGGGCCGAAGGAAGTGGATCATGATCAGGAAGTGCATGGATTCTGACTCGGAGGTGATTCTCGAGATCATCAACGATGAGGCACAAGCCTACAAAGGGGTGATACCGGCAGACTGCTGGCACGAGCCTTACATGTCCAGAGAAGAACTAAAGCGCGAGATCGAAAACCGTGTTTGCTTCTGTGGATTTGAGGACGAAGGCGCCTTGATTGGGGTAATGGGGATTCAGGACAGGGGGGATGTGACTCTCATTCGTCATGCGTACGTGAGATCAAACAGAAGGAATCAGGGAATAGGGACCCGTTTGCTACGTTTCCTTGAGTCCACAACAGAGAAACCGATACTGATCGGAACATGGGCCGATGCCACTTGGGCCATCGCCTTCTATAAGAACAACGGCTATCGACTTCTTCCCGAGGGAGAGAAGAACCGATTGCTCATGAAGTACTGGACGATTCCTGAGCGACAAGTAGTAACGTCCGTAGTACTGGCAAACAAGAGATGGATGAGTCCAACAAGCAACTGAATCGATTGTAGTGAAAGATGGGGCTGTCGCAATGGCTGCTGGAAGGTTAAGTGATAGGTTTGGTCCAAGGGCAGTCATGTCATGCTCTGGCTTACTTTTGGGTTTAGGCTATTTTTTAATGGCAAAGATTAGCACAATCTGGGAGCTATATCTGTTCTATGGGTTAATAGTGGGTGTGGGCATGGGTGGCGGTATTGCCCCGTCACTTTCTACAGTAGCGAGGTGGTTTGTCAAGAGGAGAGGGCTAATGACCGGCATGACGGTTGCTGGCACAGCCACCGGCACTCTGGTTACCCCCGTAATCGCTTACTTGGTCATTTCTATTTATAATTGGCGCACCTCCTTTACCATCATAGGCATTGCTGTCTTCATATTAATTGTGGGGTTAGCCCAATTCTTGGTACGGGATCCAGGGAGAAAGGGCTTATCGCCATATGGTGCGGAGAGGACAGTGGCAGACAGGTTGAATCTGGACGTAGCAGGTCTTTCTCTTCGAGAAGCAGTTCGGACAACGCAATTGATGAAGGGGTTTCTCTCACTTGCGCTTCCCCAATCAAAACGGGCCGAAAATCGCAAAGAGGAGTGATCCCATTTTGTATCGTTGATTCCTTTCTATTTTTCCGCTTTTTTAAAAGGGATCGTTATCAGGAGGGATGGTAAACCTTTTCAGGATTCTTCATCTAAATCCTGAATTCAAGTGTTTACCACTTTTGTTTCTTTTATCCTGTTCTTTTCATCGACATATACCAGCACAGGCCTGTGATTTAACACTTCCTCTTCATCGTAGAGAGAGTAAGAACAGATGATGAGGAGATCCCCTATTGAAACAAGCTTGGCGGCAGCACCATTTAAGCAAATCTCACCTTTCCCCCGCTCGCCCTTGATGACATAAGTGGAGAACCTCTGTGCGTTGGCGATATTATAGATGTCAACCTGCTCAAATTCAACGAGCCTTGCGGCATCCATCAGTTCTTGATCAATTGTGATACTCCCCTCATAATCAACATCGGCCCCCGTAACAGTTGCCCTATGGATCTTGGATTTGAGCATACTCCTCTTCACCCCTGATCCCTCCCAATGATAATATTATCGATAAGTCTTACAGACCCGATGATGGCTGCAACTGCAATGGCAGCAGGTCTATTCACTCTCTCAATTCTCTCCAGTGTTTCAGCATCCCTGATTTCCACATATTGAAGAGTAACGTCCTCTTCTGACTCAATTTCCTTTCGAATGGTTTGCGAAAGGGTTGAAACATCTCTTTCTCCAGAATCAAATAATTCTTTCCCCTTCCGTAAAGATCGATAAAGGACTGTGGCCTTCTTTCTTGCCTCGGGAGAGAGGTAAGTGTTTCTCGAACTCATCGCAATACCATCCTCTTCCCTCACGGTCCTTCCTGGGATGATCTCAATATCGAAATTCAGATCTTTAGCCATTCTTTTAATCACGAGGAGCTGTTGGTAATCCTTCTCCCCAAAAATCGCCACATGGGGTTTGACAAGGTTAAAAAGTTTTGCCACCACTGTGGCGACCCCTCTGAAGTGGCCTGGCCTGAAATCGCCACAAAGTCCCTTTGAAACTTCTGTCACATCTACATAGGTCTGATATCCTAAAAGATACATATCCCTTATTTCAGGTATAAAGAGGAAATCAACCCCTTCTTGTTCAAGTTTTGATTTATCTCCCTCTTCATCACGAGGGTATCTTTCAAAATCTTCCCCCGGTCCAAATTGAGTGGGATTAACGAATATGGAGACCACCACAGAATCACATAAGTCTTTTGCCTTTCTGACTAAAGAAAGATGTCCCTCATGGAGGTATCCCATCGTAGGAACAAATCCGATCCTCTTGTCTTCTTGCCTCAGTCTATCCGAAATCTCCTGCATCCCTTCAATTTTACGAACTACCTGCATCTATCTCTTCTCCTATCGGATTTCTCGTGCCTCTTTCTGTGGAATAATTATGAAATAATGGATACCCGATTTCTTTATCTCATGTCAAGTTTTATTGACGGGGTCTCTGAAAAAACGGCGAATTTGTTACCTTAGGGAAGGATTCATAGGGAGCTGAAGGGCGTCTGAACTTGAAGGCCTATTGGATAAATGGATGGAGCGGAGTTATTCCGCGGACTCCATTTTGCCGTTATGCTGATGATGGAGTGGTGCACTGCCGAACTGAGAAGGAAGTCCTGAAGATCAAGAATCGGTGGGGGAAACCTTTCATCAACTTTTCTCCGGCGGTGAGCAATGAAGCAGTCAAATCGATACAGGGAACGATTCGGAGCTGAAAGCTAAACCTGAGAAGTGACAAAAAATACCGGATCTGGCCCGGATGTATAATCCCATCGTCCGGGGATGGATCAACTCCTTATCCTATTCTTGTGATGAGTCAAGAGATTCTGGATAACACCCTGAGATCTCTGAAAGAGAACTGGATTCTTCATCCTCGCACGGGGAACTTGGAATAATAGGAAGGTATTCTTTATTAATGGGATGATGGTGACAGGATCAACCTTTTTTCTGCCTTTTCAATTCTGCCACTCCACTCAATTGCTTGATCAGGCCTTCCCTGATTTCCCTGCTTTCAATCTTCCGAAAAAGTTGGAGTAATGTGATTTCCTCTTGATTTAATGGTAAAGAAATCTCATCCATTAAATTCTTCTTTTTAAAATAATACTTCGTAAAAGGCTCTGATACGATGGTTGGTTTTTCCTTTTCAAAGAATGTGTTTGCTGAAATACCTAAAGCCTTCGCTATATGCTGGATCATTTCTACGGATATTTTATTGATCCCCTTTTCATATTTCTGGATCTGCTGAAAGGAAACCCCTACCTCTTCAGCTAACTTCATCTGAGAGATTCCTAAGGCTTTTCGAATCCTCTTGATCTCGGCGCCTATTTCTTTATGGCTTTTTATCATAATTAAACCATAGACAATTTCATCCTCATTTATAATGGACATGAAGAGATTGTCTATAAATCCATGGTTGTATTTTACCCTTGACTTTTACAATTGACAGTTGTAATTTTAGACTATTTACAAAGTCTTAGATTTAAAGGGGTTAATGCGATGAAAAGAATTTTGGTTGTTGATGATCATAAAGAAGTAAGAGGTCTGTTATCAAAGTTTTTTCTCTCAAGTGGATATGAGGTGGATACCGCCAAAGACGGCGAGACGGCGATGGAAAAGATGAAGGAAAAGGCATACGATCTGGTGGTGACAGATTACATGATGCCCAAAATGGATGGGATTGATTTATTAAAGAAATTAAAGATGGAAAACCCTCAATTATCTATTTTGATGATGTCTGGGTCCGGAGTGGGAGAGGCCTTTTTCAGGCAATTGGGAGCAGATGCCTTTCTGACAAAACCCTTAGACCTTTCGAGTGTAAAGGTTTTGG
>PEUO01000253.1 GCA_002780715.1 Deltaproteobacteria bacterium CG03_land_8_20_14_0_80_45_14 | reverse complement strand
ATCTCAATAGTTTGTGAACTCACCGAGAATTGCTGGCCCTATGCTATAAATGGAGATGATGATTCCCTACCAAAACCTTTATGTTTACGAGATCTCTGGAGCGATTTCAGATTCAAAGAATTTTTTTAAGGAAGACTTCATCGGCTGCTGGAATGAAGAGAAAGTCTCTTTCCTTTTCTTTACCTACCCACATCATGATGAAGAGGTCGAGAGACGATTGAATCAGGAGTCCATCAAAACCTATCAGAGGTTACAAGAAAAAAACTGGTTGACCCATTCGGCGGCGCCAAGCTCCGCCCTTTAGGGCGGTGTGTAAAGCGCCGCTTCCTTCAGCAGGCTCAGGACACTGAGTTTATCGAAGTGCAGGGTCAACCCAGAGCGAGCCCCAGCATTTATGCTGGGGAGTCGAAGGGTTGACTTTGGTTGGTTTAAACAAGATCGAAAAATTAGGTTAAAAAATTATTGACTTCAGTATTTCATTGTGTTAAAAAAATCACATTTTACCCTCACTTAAAATCCAAAAAATTTAAATTTTCTTTAAATTTTGGCTAAATAACCCTCATTCTCATCGTAAGAGGGATGAGTAATTTTTAAATTTCGGGGGAGCTATGAAATCAAAGTTCAAAAGATCAATTCTTGTTTTTCTCGCTTTCTCTCTCTCTTTAGGCACAGGCGTGTTGTGGGCAGAGAAAACCGCTTCTGAAAAAGAGGGCGCCAAACCTGTAGGGATGGCCAAACCCTCTGAACCTGTGACGAAAGGGGAAAAATTCATCATTAAGGGTCGGGAATATTGCACGGAATGTATCGACAACTCTGAATGTTTGGGTTGCCATACTAAAATCAGCGAAAGGAAGTTTGCTCAGTCCGTTCATGGAGCTAACTCCTGCAACAGTTGTCACTGGGATATTACTGACGTCAAAACCCATGTGAAGGTAAGGGGAGCAATGATCTATGCGGAGCCGGTCACCTGTCATCGATGTCATAAAAAAGAAGGGGTAGAACATTATGCGAGCGCCCATTTCATCAATGACATTCAATGTAAAGACTGCCATAAAGACATCCACGAGATGACCCCTTGGAAAGGGGATAAAGTCCGGGTTATCCAGAAATGCACGACCTGCCATTCTGATGATGGTTATGCAGAGAGTGTTCACGGCAAAGCCGTCATCGATGGAAATCCAGATTCAGCCACGTGCAGTGATTGCCACGGCCTCCATAAGATCCCCTTACTAAAAGGGGACGAACCCAAGAATGTGGCATTCCGGAAGGAATTCCATACCGAGGTTTGCCAGAAGTGTCATGCTGACAAGGAGATGATGGAGAGAAACAAGGTTTTTCTCATCGCCACTCAAACCTATTACGAAAGTTATCATGGAAAGGTGGAGCATCTGGGCTACCCGAAATTGGTGGCGGGTTGTGCCGACTGCCACGGGTTTCACAGCATTCTGCCTCAAGATAATCCAAAGTCTCTCATCTCGGATAAACGGTTGGTAGAGACCTGTGGCAAGTGTCACCCAGGAGCCAATGCCAACTTCGTTCAGTTCATCACCCATGCAACTCATACCGATCCGGAGCGAGAGCCAGTGCTCTACGGAACCTTCGTCCTAATGACCGGCCTCCTCGTTTCTGTCTTTGGAGTATTCTGGTTCCACACCTTTCTCTGGTGGCGGAAGGACTTCTGGGAGAAGAGGGAGTTGAGGGCCAAGGGGATATTCTTCCCGCAATATGTGAGACCTGATGAAGCAGGTTACATCTATCGTCGTTTTAGCTACTTTGACATCGTAATCCATTTTACGATGATGGCGACCTTTATCGGGCTTGTCTTGACCGGACTGCCATTGAAATTTTCCCATGCCCCCTGGGCCAGCGGTCTGATGCACTTTCTGGGAGGGGCGAGGATGGCAGGTTTGATCCATCGGATTTGCGCCGGCATCACTTTTGGCTATTTCGGAGCGACCATCACCTATATCTTCTATTTCCTTTTCTTTAAAAAGATCCATGGGAATCCCAATCCCTTGCAAAGACTTTTCGGTCCAGATTCGCTCTGCCCTCGTTGGAAAGATGTTCAAGACATTATTGGAATGATCCAATGGTTCTTTAACAAAGGGCCGAAACCCCAGTTTGACCGATGGACCTATTGGGAGAAATTCGATTTTCTGGCTGTCTTCTGGGGGATGTTTGCCATCGGGCTTTCGGGATTGATGCTCTGGTTTCCAGAATTCTTCACCATCTTTTTACCAGGATGGATTCTCAACATTGCCACGATCGTCCATTCGGATGAGGCCCTGTTGGCTTCTGGCTTCATCTTCACGGTCCATTTCTTCAACACCCATTTTCGACCTTCCAAGTTCCCGATCGATACAGTGATTTTTACGGGAAGGTTCCCAAAATACGAACTGGTGGAGGAACGGCCGGAACAGTATCATCGTCTGCTGGCGGAGAAGAAGTTGGAGACCTATCGCGATAAATACCCCAGCGCCTTGACAGATCTCTTCTCAAACGTTATGGGATTTGCCATGCTGGCTATCGGGCTTTTGTGCGTCTTCCTGATTGCGTGGGAATTTCTTGTTTGATGAATTTAGGGTTCTAGGGGTCAAGTAGTCAAGGGTTCCAGTGAAGATTAAAAACTAACGCTTGAACCCATGAACCCTGGAATCCTCGAACCCTTATTTTAAAATCTTGCAGCCCACCTTCTCAAGATAGGCCATGTAGTTAAAGGTGGGGCTTTGATCTTTGGTGTGGCAGTTTCGGCAGACACCGAGGGTCACTTTCCTCTCAATCTTCCCTTTTCCCGGATGTCCCCTCCCTTCCCCATGACAGGACTCACACTGGACCCCCCGGAGATAAAAAGGGATTTCCTCAACAGTGGCATATTCTCCAATCTTCCCATAACCCGTCGAGTGACACATCAGACATTCCTCCTGGGAATATTTGGGCGAGGCGACAATGGTTTGGGAGGCTTTTGCATGTTTGGTTTTAAGCCAATTTCTGTAGTTCATTTCGTGGCATCGTTTGCAGTTGATCGCTCCAACAAAAGGACTTGTCTTAGGAATTCGGGCGATCATCTCTTTCTCTGATAAGTCCTTTCCAACCTCGAGGGCCACTTTTGGTTTGTACAGCTTTCCCGACTCAGCGCGATATGTCTCCAGTTGCTTAATAATTTTTGGATCATCGGATACGGCCATTTGCACGGGGATGGCTGTATGTCGGTAAAAATTCTTGTCCTCCAAGGCGACGAGAGTTTTCTCCAACTCCTTCCGTTTTGATTCTAAGAACCTCAGTTCTTTTACTCTCATTTCTTGTTGCTTTCCTGACTTCGCCATTTCAGCATCGATTTGCATCGATCGGGTGATCAGCCTTTCTAGTTTCTTTTCCATTTCATCCCGTCCACTCGAGATCAGGAATTTGATGGGTTTTTTGGTATCGACAAAAGAGTAATCAATCCGGCCCAGATACCCTCCACGAGGTTCCAATCGAAAAATGGGAACATCGTTGACTCGTTCCATCACAACTCTCGTAGATTCTCCACCCCCTCCCAATATCAAGTCAATCTCGCGATGCTCTCTTGCCAATTTCTTATCTTTCGATTCACCTAATTGAGATAAGACAATGATCAGATCACAATTTTCCCTGAGGCTTTTTGTCAAGGTTTTCAATGTTGAAAGAGGTTCAAGGATGGTCAACCCAGGATCTCTCTCTTGAACAGTTGGGTTGAATTGGTCATCGATGAAGCCGATGATTCCTATCTTCAGCCCGGCGATCTCTTTGATCACATAAGGTTTGAAAACACCCCTCTGAGTTTTTTTGTCCACCAGGTTGGCAGAGACAAAATGGAACTTTGCCTTTTGGCTCATATCAGAGAGGAATTTAAATCCCATCATTAAATCCTTCTCACCCACATTAACCACATCGTATCCCATTTCGTTGTAGGATTGGATGAGGAGATCGACACGAAGGAGACCATCTTTGCGTTTTGTCTCTGTTTGGAGAGGTTTTCGAAAAAAGAGGTTTCCCGTATCAAAGAGGAGGATCTTCCTTCCCTCCTTTTTTATCTGAGAGATCAGGGTTGATTTCTTGGCCACACCGCCAAGAGGACTTCTGAATCAGCCGCAAGGCTCGACCTCACCCATCACATCGTTGGTGTAAACGATGCTGAATTGGGTTTTGGGGGCGCTGGATAGGGGAGAAGGATGAATTTGAATAAAAATCAAAGCTGTAAATAAAGGAATTACGATTTTTCTCAACCCCATGGTAAAAGTGTCTCCCTTTTGTCATTCCTTCGGAAGCAGAATCCATATCTTTTCTGGATTCCCGTTCCCCGATCGTTGTCGAGGACAAGTTTCACGGGAATGACCTTTGTATTATCCATTAATGGAATCTCTTCTCCCCGGCCCGAATAGAAATCTCTAGCCAGTTTTCCTTCGTTGCAAAGGGACAAGTATATTTTTCATTATATTGGCAGAAAGGATTATAGGCGCGATTTAAATCGATCAGCACCTTTCCTCCAGGCATCGGTTCGATATAAAGATACCTTCCCTCAGAATAAGTCTCTTTCCCTGAAGTTTTGTCCTTGAAAGGAAGAAAGAGCTCTCCGCCTCCGAGGGGCCGGTATATCTGGAGGACATATTCTTTGCCTTCCCATTTAAAGCGGAACTTACCATATTTCACATATTTTTTCTCTTTACCCTTACTGGTGGGAAGATTGATGTAAATGGGTTTGGGTTCTGACGGATATCGTTCGATCGTCTCGACCATCGCATATCTAAGATCGATCGGATAATAGATGAGACCTTTAAATCTTTTCCGATCAGCCTCCTTCAATGGAGATCGAGAGTCTTCTTTAAAGAACCGATCCTTTTTTTCTCGAAAAGACTTTAATTTCTCTTCCCTTTTTTCCATTGGATTTTCTTCCTCTTTTGAATAAGGGGAATCAGGTTTTACGCTCAAGAGGAAGAAACATAAAAATGAAATGGCGATAAGAAACCATCCCTTTTTCATTATCGCTCACTTTGACTATCTTATAAAATTTTGTTTAGAGAATAATCCGTTGATTCCCCCACCTTATCAGAGGGAGATAAAGGCCGACAATTTTAAATTTTACTTTGAACCCTCCACCTATTGGTTAAAAAACTCAACTTAAATTTATCAAAATTAATTTGTGAAATCAAATTAATTCGTTGGGTAACAAAAATTTTTAACTTTTACTTTATACGTTCAATTTTAAAAAGTTTTTTCTTGCAATCATTATTAGAAAGTGTTAGAAAAATGCATTCTAAAGGGGTGGGATCCCCAGTGGAGATTTTCCGCGTAGCTGAGCGTTTCATTTAGTTATCATTAAAGATTGAAACTCATAAAAGGCACCGAATTAATCGATGGTGTTGTTTTAGTCTTCCGGTGCATTTTAGGGGGTTAGGAATATTCAAAGAAGGATACCTCCTTTTTAGAAAGGGATGGGTGCAGGATCATGACGACAAGTAATAAGATTGTAGTATTTTCAATGTTGGCAGTGGCGATAGCGATTTTCCTGTTTCTTGTTTATCAAATTACAGCTTTTTATCATTACAAATCCATTGGTCTTGATAGGTTCCCCATTGAGACTCCTTCTAAAGAGACGAAAAGATATTTCGAAGCGGAAATTGAGAAAAAGGAACAGGCGATAGAATTGGCAAAAAAGTATGCAAGAGGAAAGAGCGAAATCTATGGAGATGCCCAAAATATAGCAGAAAAGATTAAAGGGGATGTGAAAATCATTGGATGGCATGCTGACAGAGCCATTCATACCGGTCAATTGTATGATTCCGAAAAATTCGGGTCCAGATTAATAGATAATTTCAAGGGATCCATGGAAAAAATTAAAACAGGGTTAATCAAACTGAAAGATTTGGGTTTTTTAATGGATGGAAGTCCAGCTTCCGAATTGCTCCTTGAAACCGATCCAAAATATTTTGTTTCAAAGATAAAAAGACTCAAAGAGGAATTTGTGTCCATACAATTTTATTTAATCCCCCGAGGCAAAGGTGTCGTTAAAGCAAAGGATTTATCTGAAGAGGCCCAAAAGGTGGTGGATGATATCGACAAGGAAATAGAGAAGGCTTTAGGTATAACAAGGCATTTTTACCATTATAGTGACTCCATATATTTTGTCACCTTTCGATATCAAACTCAGGAAGATAGGGTAAAAAATAGAAGCCAGGGGTGGTATTTTGAGGTAGATCTTGATTCGAATACAGTGCGAGATGTCGCCTTCGATAAGGACCTAAGTAAAAAATACCAGGTCACTCCTAAGGTTAAATAAGTTTTTACCACTCAAGGAGAAATTGATCATGAAGCAGGAAGTCAAATGGGGAATGGTGATCGATCTCAAGCGCTGTGTGGGATGCTTTGCCTGCCAAGTGGCGTGTAAAGCTGAGCATGAGACCCCTCTTGGTGTTTGGAGAATTTGGGTGAAAACCATTCAGAAAGGAACGTATCCGGAAATGGCCACTCTGTCCTTACCTTGGGATTGTCCTTACTGCGAGCGCCCCGAAGAAGCGAGATACCCTCGGATGTCAGTTCTTTTTCTACCTTGGCTGTGTAACCATTGTGATCGCCCTATCTGTAATACCGTCTGTCCAGTGGGGGCTGCTTATAAGCGGGAAGACGGAATTGTGATGATTGATCCCCATCGCTGCATCGGCTGCAACTATTGTAGAGCCGCTTGCCCTTATAATGTTCGATTCTCAAATCCCATTACCGGTATGATCCAGAAATGTGACTTCTGCGCTCATCGGGTTGATTCTGGACTTCCACCTGCCTGCGTAGAGGTTTGCCCAACGAATGCCATGGTATTTGGAAATTTGAAAGACCCGAGCAGTAAGGTGGCCCAACTGCTTTCAAAGGAGAAAATCCAAGTTCTTAAAAAAGAAATGGCTACCTATCCAAATGTCTATTATATTGGCCTGGACAAAGACATAGCAGATCCACTCAAAGGATGGGAAAAACACTACTATCATAAGGAATTTGAAAAATTATGAGTTAAAAAGGGGCAGATATGGAAGTTCAGGTCTTATACAATGTGTTTCATCACGAAGCGGTCAGCCTATTAATCGCCATCTATTTTCACATCGTTGGTCTCCATGCAGGGTGTTCGATCGTCTCCATCACTGCCACCTTGCTTGGGAAAAAGGAATATAAACCTGTGGCCAAGATCGGGGCCATCTTTGTGATCATCCTCTTTTCCATATCTCCCATCTTTCTTTTGACCGATCTGTTTCAGCCCTTACGTTTCTGGTACCTCTTTATCCATTTCAATCCCACGTCACCTCTCAGTTGGGGAACTTTCATCCTCTGCGCTTACCCCATCTTCACCGGAATTTACATCTACTTTTTATTTAAAGGAAATGTTAGATGGTCAAAAATTTTCGGAGTCATCAGCCTCCCTACTGCTATTGGTGTTCACGGATATACAGGTTTCGTCCTCGGTTTTGCCAAAGCCAGGGTCTTATGGAACACCGCCGTCATGCCTTCCTATTTCCTAGCCTCGGCAATGATTTCAGGAATGGCCTTTATGCTCATCGTGGCCCTGATTCGGTACCGTTTCACCTATAAGGATAAACCCTTTGAGGAAAGGGAGAAGGATCTCAAAATCATTGATCTTCTTGCGAAATGGATGGCGGGTTTTATGATCCTAAATGTCTTTTACGTGTTTTCTGACCTCACCGTGATGTATTACCACACAGAGGATGCCTTTGAAACGGTCGAGCTTGTCCGTCTCGGAAAATTCAGCTTCCTCTATATCTGGGTGGATAATGTCCTGGGGAACATTGTCCCCTCCCTCATTATTATTTTCAATAAGACACGGAAATCGCATCTATTACTGTTGATCGCTGCTATCTTGGCCTCCATCGGTGTCTTTATCATGAGATACGTGATGGTTTTTGGAGGGCAATACGTTCCTTTAAGTTGATCGTTGAATTTATCAGGGGAGAGAGACAGAGATGAAACGTCGTGATTTTTTGAAATTATGCCTTGGCAGTATACCGGCATTCCTGTTTCAGCATTATCTTGGGCTTTCTGCCTATGCCAAGGAGGTGTTTGGAGGAAGACAGGTATCGCGGCATACGAGAAAGCCCCTCAAAGGGATTTCGAGCATCTGCCAACTTTGTCCCGCCCATTGTGGGATTATCGGTTTTTTAGAGGGCGATCAGTTGGTGAAGATTGGAGGGAATCCAAAACATCCTAACAATCTTGGAAAGTTATGCGCCAGAGGTCTGGCTGGCGTAAACATGGCGTACGATCCAGATCGAATTACCTCTCCATTGATGAGGAAGGGAGAACGAGGAAAGGGACAATGGGAGAGAATCTCTTGGGATAAAGCCTATACCGAAATCACTTCAAGATTGAAAACAATATACCAAAGCGGGCAGAAAGGAGACTTTGTCTTCCAATCAGAACATGAACCCGACGGCATCCTCAAGCGGTTCTTGGAGGCCTTTGGTAAAGCCCTCATCCTATATGAGGACAGCCTTAACTTTGGCAATAGGGATTGGGGTCAATGGCTTACCTGGGGGGAGGAAAAGGGAATTCCTGATGTGGCCAATAGCCATTATATCCTCAACTTTGGTTCCAATCCCTACGAAACCCATGAATACTATGCTGGCTTCATCGGGAGATTGATGGAAGGACGTTTTCAAAAGAAGGCCAAGCTGGTTACCTTCGATGTAAGACTATCCTATACAGCCGGCAATAGCGATGAGTGGTTTCCAATTAGCCCAGGGAATGATGGAATGGTGGCTTTGGCTATGGCCAATGTCATCCTTAAATCTAATCTTCACAATAGAGATTTTATTGAGAGATGGACAAATATCCCCACCTCTGCACTGGCGCAATACTTATCTCAGTACCCCCCTGAGATGGCAGAGAAGATCAGCGGTGTTGCTGCATCGGATATCGAAAGGATTGCAAAGGAATTTGCCATGTCTATGCCCGCCGTGGCCATTTCGGGCCGTGGCGTGAGTAGCCATTTGAACGGCGTCTATAATGAGAGGTGCATATTCCTTTTGAATACTATCGTAGGAAGCATCGATATTCCTGGGGGATATTGTCTTCCGAGGACTTATCGTTTTGAAAAACCGGATTCAAAACTATTTTCCCAAAAAGAGAAGGCATTCGATTTGGAAAAAGTTCAAATCACTCCACAAAAGTTTATCTCCATGGTGAAACGTGGAAAATTTACCCCGAAATTGCACTTCGTTTATGAATCCAATCCTGCTTATAGAAACCCTGAGAGCGGTTTGACTTCTGAAGTATTGAAGAATGAAAAGTTGATTCCCTATATGGTGGTGGCAGATAGCTATATGACCGAGACTGCCGCATTAGCTGACATTGTCCTTCCCACCACCACCTACCTGGAGAGTTGGGGAATCGATTCATCCCCCGCGTTGGACATAAATCCTTTTATTGGACTCCAGCAGCCTATCATTCCCCCATTTGCCAAATCTGTTCCTATCTCAGATATTTTTATAGAGCTTGCACACAGGATCGGCGGGGGCCTACCGCGATACTTCAAGTTCAATTCCACAGAAGAATATATTAAAAAGGTTGCTTCAGGCATTGAGAAATTGGAAAAAGCAGGGGGTTTGAAATACTTAAAAGAAAACGGAGTTTGGTTCGATAGTAATGTGAAGCCGAGATATAGATCGTATGAGTCGAAAAGGTTTAACACGCCTTCAGGGAAGATTGAAATCTATTCAGAGAGATTGAAAAGAAAAGGATTTCAGCCTCTTCCCACCTATGAACCCATTCCAGGACATGGGGATCTCAAGGGGAAGTTCGTCCTCGTGACTTATGAACCGAATGTGATGGGGTCAAGGACAGGAAATTTTAAATGGCTAACCGAGATTAAGCACCAAAACCCAGTCTGGATCAATAAGGATGTTGCGAAACAACTTCATATTGGAGAAGGAGACCGTATTAAGATTTCCACCCGACTCGGATCATTTGTGACGGATGCCCGTTTTACCTTCGGCATTCACCCGAGGGTGATCGCTATCGAAAGAAATTTAGGTCATTGGGGATTTGGACATATTGCCCGCGCCAAAAGATTTAAGAGCAAGGATCCTAATACCAATTTGATCTGGTGGGAAAAAGAAGGAAATGGTATCTCTCCCAATCCAATCATCTCAGGGAATTCAGACCCAATCGGTGGAGGAGAAGCCTGGAACGATACATTGGTCATCATTTCGAAGGCGTAAGGGAAGGGGCCCATGAAAGGATTGAGTACAATCAAATGGTTGATGTCAACGGTCAATATTAAAAACATTAAAGTTTTATTGAAATCAAAATGGGTAATTTTTGGTATCGGCCCGGTTATCACTTTAATAGGAGTAGCGTTGGTCATTGGGATTGGCCACACGCTGACAACACATCCTATGATCTGCCTTTCATGTCATGCAAGACAGAGCAGTATCTCCATGTGGTCACCTTCTATGATTCATCCTTCCCGTGTTACCTGTGTGAATTGTCATGCGGAAGTCGGTCAAATGTTTCCTCGTGATTTTTTCGCTGATGAGCGGGTGAATGAAAACTGCTTATCTTGTCACAAGCATGTGGCTGAAAAGGAGAAGGAAGAAGCCCATCACATGAAAATTGCCCACAAGCTTCATATCGAGGAGTCGAAGTTGATGTGCATCGATTGCCACGGAAATATCGCGCATGAAAAAATGGAGGCCAAAACGAACCGCCCCCGCAGGTTAACTTGTATGGAGTGCCATGAAGAGGCGATTGCAGGAGGGCCCGAGGCCTGCATGAAATGTCATACAAAGATTCCTGTGAAATCCCCCTCGTAATCATAGAAGTAGATCAATATGAATTACTTCTTTGAGCTTTTTTCAAGGATC
>PEUO01000083.1 GCA_002780715.1 Deltaproteobacteria bacterium CG03_land_8_20_14_0_80_45_14 | reverse complement strand
GGTAGGGGTATCGGAAAAGTTTTACAGCGATACATTTTCGCGTTGACTACTCACGATGAAAAACTTCAATAATCGTTTTTACTTGCAGAGCTTTATTACCTCTACCTTCAAAAGAACCGCAATTGTAAAACTTTGCCTGCCTGCCGGTAGGCAGGAAGATATTCCTGCCCGACCGGCATTCCCAATTTTTTCACACCTTCCCTTTAATAAAGGGGGGGAATTTTGCGGCGTGGCAAGAAGTCGCTCCTTATTCGTCGCCATTCCCATTTTACAATAACCAGAGTGGGTGTCAAATTTTAATAGAAAAAAAGAAGGGGTTATGATAAAAAGGAGTAAACCCCGTTAGAAATTCCAGCGGGGCATTATTTCTAACGGGGTAAAACCACTTTGAGGAGATTAGTATGAAAAAAAGGAAAGTAATCGGTTTTGTTGGAACAGGCAACATGGGTGAAGCTTTAATCGCTGGTTTGCTCAAAGCCAAATTTACAACCCCTGACCAAGTCATGGCTTTTGATGCGGATGGAGAGAGGCTCCGGTTTATTCAGAAAAAGTATAGGGTCAAGAAAGCTTCTGATAACAACTATCTCTCCTCCCAATGTGACCCCCTCATCCTTTGCGTCAAGCCGCAATCGGTGAAGGAGGTGATCGAGGAGATGGCAGATTCTTTAGATCCCTCCAAGCTCCTTATCTCGATTGCCGCTGGAGTGCCTCTCTATGCGATCGAAACCTATGCTCGGAAACAACTTCGATTGATCAGGGTCATGCCCAATATCAATGTCCTTGTCCAAGAAGGCGCCTCTGCGATCGCTTCCGGGAATCTGGCCACCGATGAGGATCTCAAATTGGCAAAGGCCATCTTCGACTGTGTTGGGAGATCGATTACCATCCATGAACCTTTGATGGACGCGGTCACCGGCTTAAGTGGAAGCGGCCCTGCCTATGTGTTTTTGGTCATTGAAGCCTTGACCGATGCGGGCGTCTATTTAGGAATGACGCGAGCTCAAGCCCTCACACTGGTCACTCAGACGGTACTGGGTTCTGTGAAACTCCTCTCCGATACAGGAGAACACCCTGTCCTGCTCCGTGAAAAGGTTACTTCTCCTGGGGGAACCACCGCCGCTGGACTTTACAAGCTTGAAGAAGGAGGCTTGCGGAAAATCTTCATCGATGCGGTGATCGCAGCGACCCAAAAGTCCAAAGAGTTGGGAGATAAGTTAAAACAGTAAACCCCGTTAGAAAGTCTTCGACTTTCCAACGGGGAGGCTCACACAGGGGACATTAAACCCCGTGGTGGAGCCGTTGATGTTCAAGGGGGATGAAACGAATAAGATCTCGACAAACCTATGAGGTTGTGTTAGGGAACATCAGGAGCGACAGGGCGTTATGTTCCGATATATCGTCATAGAAGGTCCGATCGGAGTCGGAAAAACAAGCCTGGCGAAACTTTTGGCAAAGGAGTTCAATGCCCGATGTATTTTAGAAAAAACAGAGGACAACCCTTTCCTCTCTAATTTTTATGAGGATCGTAAAAAATATGCCTTCCAAACCCAGATTTTCTTTTTGCTGAACCGTTTCCAGCAGCAAAAGGAAATTGCCCAACTCGATCTGTTCAACCAAATCACCTTTTGTGATTATCTCTTTGACAAAGACCGGATATTCGCCTCCATCAATTTAGACGACCACGAACTCGCCCTTTACGAACAAGTCTTTCACCTCCTCAATGGACAGATCCCTCCCCCGGACCTGGTCATCTTCTTGCAGGCCAAACCAGAGATATTACTTCATCGGATCAAATCGAGAAATGTCCCTTATGAGAAGGATATTGACTTAGGGTATCTTAAGACATTGATCGAAGCCTACAACTATTATTTCTTCCATTATGATCAAACTTCCCTTTTAGTCGTGGATACGAGCGAGATTAATTTCGTAAACCGAAAAGAAGATCTCGACCAATTGCTACGAGAGATCAAACAGATGAAGAAAGGGACATGGTATTTCATTCCCATGAGGTCTAAATAATCTATCCCGATCTGAAAAAATGGAAGTCATCAAGACGATTAAAGAGATGAAAGAATTTTCTTCCCAAGCCAGACGGGCTGGGAAGACCATTGCCTTTGTTCCCACAATGGGTTTTTTCCATGATGGCCATCTCAGCCTCATGAGGGAGGGCCGAAGGCGGTGTGATCTTCTGATCATCAGTCTCTTTGTCAATCCCACCCAATTTGGCCCGAATGAGGATTTTAAAAATTACCCGAGAGATTTTGAAAGGGACAGAAAGATGGCAGAGGAAGTGGGGGCCGATGTCCTTTTTGCTCCAGAGGCAAGTGACATGTATCCCTCAAATCATCAGACCATCGTTCGTGTGGAGAAGGTGACCCAGAACCTTTGCGGAAGGTCGAGGCCGGTCCACTTTCAAGGGGTCGCCACAGTGGTCTTGATGCTCTTCGAAATCGTGACGCCCCATGCGGCTATCTTCGGGGAGAAAGATTATCAACAACTGGTCACGATTCAACAAATGGTCAGAGATCTCCATATGAGAGTGGAGGTGGTGGGAATGCCGACCGTCCGGGAGGAGGACGGTTTGGCCATGAGTTCTCGAAACAGATACCTCCTGCTTGAGGAGAGGAAAGCCGCACTGTCTCTGTATCGTTCCTTGCAAAAGGCAAAGGAACTCCTTCAAAAGGGGGAGCGAAAGGCGGAGCGAATCCTCCATGAGATGAAAGAGATTTTTCAATCTGAACCGTTAGTCAAGATTGATTATGTTCAAATTTGTGATGCCTATAGTTTACAGGACGTCAACCAAATAGAAGGGGATGTAGTCGTTGCCTTAGCCGCTTATTTGGGCAAGACGAGATTGATTGATAACCTTATCTTTCATGCCCTCTAAAAAGCAAACCATTGTAAACCCCGTTAGAAAGTCTTCGACTTTCCAACGGGGAGGCTCATTCACCCCGTTAGAGAAAGTCTCTATCAGGGCAAGCGGGGCATTAAACCCCGTGTTCGCTCTAAAAGGAATTATATCTTCACCCCGTAAGAGACCAAAGGTCTTACGGGGTTCATCCCCGCTGCAAGCCCCGATAGAAGCGAAGCTTCACACGGGGCAAGCAGCGGAGCTTTCTAACGGGGTAAAAGGAGGATATGACAACCGACCGGAACGGATTCTGGCCAATAAGAACGATCAAGTTGTTGAAAAAACTTCAACAAAAGATCAACCTTCTGAAGGGGTTTTCTCTATACCCTCTTGGGGTGTTTCCTTTGCCGGGGCCTTTTCCAGTTTTTTCTTTTCACTTTCTTTTACAGTGACAACAGGCGATGCCAGAAGCTCTTTGGCCCGAAGCCTTCTCTTTTCCTTACTCCGTTTTCTTCTCCTCGCCAGTTCCCGATCTTTTTCGCGCCTTGGCATAATGAATTCCTCCTTTTCAAATTCGGATTTCGGAATGCGGAGTGCGGAGTTAATGAAGGAAATGATTTTTAAATTTTTATTCCGAATTCCGCAATCTGCAATCCGCAATTTACTCTGTACACTGGGGCAGCCGACAGAGTCGGCTGATCTCCTCCATCGCTCGATGAGTCAGGGGAATAGCATCGGACTCCCTCTCTGCAAGGAGAGCAGCGCCAATACATACTTCCACTTGCCTTCTCCATCCCGACCTCTCTCCATATCGAATGCCTACAGGAATAAAAGGAATGGAATATCCCAGCTCCGATTGGAATCTTAAAATCATTTGAAGGAGCCGACTTTTCCCAGAACCCACTCCATTTCGAAAGTAGGTTCCTTCTGGAAAGATGACGATCTTCTCGCCCGCTCTCAACAAAGAGACAAGGGTTCTAAAAGAGTCTAAGGTTCGAATCGATTGTTTCCGGTCCACAGGGAGCCCGCCCAAAAGGGAGAGGTAATCTCGAATCAACGGGTATTTGAAGAGTTCTTTCTTGGCCACAAAGTAAAGCAATGGCTTAAAGGCAAGACTGATGATTGGGATATCGGTCCAGTATTGATGCTTGGGAAGAATGATCATTGGTCCATCATCAGGAAGCGTTGTTTTTTTCTCGGTCTCGATCCGATAAAAAATGGAGAAAACCAAGTGTGCCACCCCTTTGGTCACGGAATAGATAACGGAATTTCTTTTCAACACCATTCCAAGTTATTCACCCTCCCCTCCATCCCCTCCCGTCAAGGGGGGGAAAAAAGAGAAACCCCTCTCCCCCTGTGGGAGAGGGCGGGGGTGAGGGGGAGGATCGATATTAGTACGAGTCTAAAAGGTCTTCTTTGGGAACCTCTGAAGGCGCTTCTAATTTCATCCATGCCTTCTTCGCCCGTTTGGCAGCATTCATCCCAGCCCTCAGGGCATCACGGTTCAATTTCTCTGTGCCTTTTGGGACTCGTGCTAAGACAGCAGATTCAACAGCTTTTGCAGAGACAATGGGAGTTAATTGAGAGAGGGCTCCCAGAGCGATAATGTTTGCGACAACCTCTCTTTTGAACTTCTCTCTGGCCATACGCGTAAAGGGAATCTGGAAGGCTCTCGGGGTGGGGATCTGGGTAACAAAGGTAGAATCCACAATGAGCAAACCATCCGGCTTGAGATCTGGGTAAAACTCATCGCAAGATTTTTGGTTCATTGCCAAGAGGAGATCAAGGCTCATGGCTTTGGGATAATCGATCTCTTGATCACTGACGATCACCTCTGATTTGCTGGATCCCCCTCTGGCCTCTGGCCCATAACTCTGAGTCTGCGCCACATATTTTCCATCATAAATCCCAATCGCTTCCGCTAAGATGATTCCCATCAGAATCAATCCCTGACCTCCGGAACCGCTCAGACGTATTTCATATCGAGAACCCATCCCTATCTCCCCATCACCGCCTTTGCCCTTTCCCGAATCTTCTCGTACTCATCCTGATAAACCGGAAGCTCCTTATCCACCAACACTCCAATCACGATCTTATCCTGCAACTCCTCGGGCTTCAGGCTGGCTGCCTTCTCCACAGTGATAGCATGATCTCGTTGCCATTCCATCATTTCTACGGCTGTCCCCATACGGTTTTGCTTTCCGTATTGGGTGTGGCAGTGAGCAATCACTTCCACCACCGAAAAACCCGGTTTCAAAATCGCCTTCTCGATCAAGCTATCTAAAAGCCTGGCCTGATAGACGGTTCCCCTCCCCACGAAGACCGCTCCAGCCGTGACGGCTAACTCCGAGATCTTGAACTCTTGTTCAATATTGGAATAAACGGTGGTTGAGGATTTCATTCCATAAGGAGTGGTGGGAGAGTATTGCCCGCCGGTCATCCCGTAGATACTGTTGTTGAGAATGATAGAGGTGACATCGATATTCCTTCGGGCCGCATGAATGAAATGATTTCCGCCGATCGCCACCGCATCCCCATCGCCCATGATCACAATCACCTTCAGGCTAGGTTTGGCTAACTTCACTCCCGTCGCGAAGGTGAGGGCGCGGCCATGAGTGGTATGCAACGTATTAAAATCCACATAGACGGGAAGTCTCCCTGAACACCCAATGCCTGACACCAAAACGACCTCGTCCTTCTCAAAACCGATCCGATCAATGGCTCGGATGAGGGCGCCTAACATGATTCCGATCCCGCAGCCTGGGCACCAAACATGGGGAAACTTCTTGTCATGTCGAAGATATTTGTGAATTAACTTCGTGACCTCTGGCATCAGAAAACCTCCAAGATGCGATTCAATATCTCATCAGGAGTGATGATCGTTCCATCCACTTTGTTTAGGGTATAGACCTTGGCGATCCCTCTGTTCACCCGCTTAACTTCCCGTGAGATCTGACCCATATTCATCTCCGGAACAAGCAGGATTTTCGAGGTCTGAAGAACTTTCTCCACGGCAGACCTCATAAAGGGCCAAATCGTCGCCAGTCTAAGGAGCCCGACCTTCAAACCCTTCTCCCTCGCCTCAATCACGGCTCTCTTGGCGGACCGGGCCACACACCCATAAACAACGATCGTCATCTCAGCATCCTCAGTTTGAAAAAATTCAGCCATCTGAATCTCTGAAAAATGCTGACTGATCTTCCTGTGGAGCCTGGCGATAAAGGGGCTGATCTCATCGGATCTCGATGTGGGAAAACCTCGAATGTCATGGGTCAGACCTGTGACGTGATATCGATAACCCTCCCCAAAATTGGCCATAGCTGGAATGCCGCTGGGGGTATCCTCAAAAGGGATGTACCATTCTGGTGGAACGGTGGGTTTGACCCGATTGAAAATCTCTATCTCTCCTCCATCCGAAAGAACCATTTTCTCTCTCATATGAGCGACCACTTCATCGATCAAAAGGACAACTGGCGTCCGAAACTTTTCAGAGAAGTTGAAGGACTTAATGGTCATTTCATAACATTCACGAACCGTCGAGGCAGAAAGGACAATGGCGGGATGATCGCCATGGGTCCCCCATCTTGTCTGCATGACATCACTTTGAGAGGGAAAGGTCGGAAGCCCTGTGCTTGGCCCCCCTCGCATGACATTGACGATGACACAAGGGACCTCGGCGATGATGGCAAAGCCCAAATTCTCTTGCATCAGAGAAAATCCCGGTCCACTGGTCGCCGTCATGGACTTCACCCCTGCAAGAGAGGCCCCGACCACTGCGCCCAGGCTCGCAATCTCATCTTCCATTTGAATGAAGGTCCCATCTACTTGCGGAAGTTTCACCGATAAGATTTCAGAAATTTCCGTAGCCGGAGTAATGGGATAGCCCGCAAAGAAACGACAACCTGCTTGGAGGGCTCCCTCCACCACTGCCTCATTGCCCTGGAGCAACAATTCTTTCAGGTGAGACTTCTTCTTCCTCTGACCTTGGCTCTGCCTCTTCACCTTTTCCCTCTACGTCCTTCTTGCCTTTGGTTTTCTTCTCGACGGTAATAGCAAAGTCTGGACACCGGATCTCGCACCATCCGCAATTAATACATTTCTCAATATCCTTCACATAGGGATAACCTGCTTCGTCTTTGGCCAAAGCGCCTGTCGGACAGAAAGCCACACAAATCCCACATGACTTACACCAGGCCTTAAAGATGTCGATCCTCGGTGTTTCCTTTTTTTTCTTAGTCTCTGCCATGATCAAACCAAAATTTACCTTTCCCTCCTTCTTGATTACGCTTCCTATGTCATGCTTGTTTCAGCATCCCTGCCTGCGGTAGGCAGGTAATAAAATTAATGAGCTGCGAGACCCTGAACCAAGGGTGACAAGCAAGTGCTTTTTCAGCAAACGGCTAACTTACAATTTCCTTTTATTAATAATAAATTAAAAAGGGAATTCTTGTCAAAGGTTTTCAATGATCGCAGAGGCAAACTCAGAGCATTGAAGCTTCTTGGCGCCTTTCATCTGACGGGCAAGATCATAGGTGACGGTTTTCTTCGAAATGGTCTTCTCCAGGGCCCTTACAATTTTTTGTCTCACTTCCCCCCACCCCAGATAATTGAACATCATTGCCCCAGAAAGGATGAGTGACCCAGGATTGATCACATCCTGGTCCGCATATTTAGGCGCGGTTCCATGAGTGGCCTCGAAGACAGCGGCCTGATCTCCAATGTTTGCTCCCGGCGCCATGCCCAATCCTCCCACCTGGGCTGCCAATGCATCGGACATATAATCTCCATTAAGGTTAGGCATGGCGAGCACCTCATACTCCTCAGGTCTTAAGAGGATTTGTTGAAACATGGCATCGGCCATCCGATCTTTGAGAACGATCTTCCCTTCGGGATGATTCGTTACCTTCTGATCACCCCGTTCACTCTCTAAGAGAACCTTCTCTCCGAATTCTTCTTTAGCCACCTCATATCCCCAATCGCGGAAGGCTCCCTCTGTAAACTTCATGATGTTTCCTTTATGAACCAATGTGACACTCTTTCGGCCATGAGTGAGTGCATATTGAATGGCCATCCGAACCAGGCGTTTTGTTCCAAAACGACTCATGGGCTTAATTCCGATTCCTGAATCTTCCCGAATCCTTTTCCCCATCTCTCTCTCAAGAAATGCTCTGAGCCGCAATGCCTCTTCGGTCCCTTCCTTCCACTCAATCCCTGCGTAGAGATCCTCCGTATTCTCCCGAAAGACGACCATATCCACCTTCTCTGGATGCTTTAATGGGCTCGGTGTCCCTGAAAGATACTTCACCGGCCGAATACAAGCGTAGAGATCGAGTTTTTGTCTTAACAACACATTGATGCTACGAATCCCTTCCGCCACCGGTGTGGTCAACGGACCTTTGATGCCGACTCTATGTTCTCGAATCGCCTCGATCGTCTCCTCTGGAGCCCATTCCTTTTTCAATTGAAACGCCTTTTCTCCTGCATAGACTTCGAGCCAGTGTACTTTTCTTTTGCCTCCGTAACATTTCTTTACAGCAGCATCGAAAACTCTTACCGATGCTCTCCAGATATCCGACCCCACTCCGTCCCCTTCAATGTAGGGAATGATGGGGTGATCAGGGACATCGAGTTTTCCCTCTTTGTTGTGCCGAATTTTTTCTCCATCCATATTTGTCTCCCTTTCCTCTTTTAGTATAGATTCTATATCTTTCGAAAAACCAAGGTGGTGCAGTTGCCGCCAAAGGCAAAGGAGTTGGAAAGCACAACCTCCAATTCCATTTCACGGGATTTCCCCGGAACATAATCGAGATCACAATCCTCATCTCCCTCCTGGTGATTTAGGGTAGGAGGGATAAATTGATGAACCATACAGAGGATCGAGGCAATCGCTTCAATGGCTCCTGCAGAGCCCAGACAATGACCCACCGATGATTTAATAGAACTGATTGGAATCGAGTAGGCCCTTTCGCCAAAAACACTTTTTATGGAAAGCGTTTCGACCTTATCGTTGAGCGGTGTACCGGTTCCATGGGCATTGATATAATCCACCTCAGAAGGAGTAATCCCGCCCTCCTCGATGGCCTCCCTCATAATGCGAGCCTCCCTCATTCCACTGGGTTCAGGTGCGGTGATATGATAGGCCTCTCCCCCAATTCCATATCCCAAAAATTCAGCATAACTCTTAACGCCTCTTTTCATGGCTTCATCGAAATCCTCTAAAATGATGATGCCCGCTCCTTCACCCAACGACATCCCGGCTCTCTTTCGATCGAAAGGCTTACAGGGAGATGGATCCATTGCTTTTAAAGAATTGAACCCACCAAAGGTGAGTTCACTCAAAGCCTCACTACCCCCACAAAGAACGACTTTGGATTTCCCGCTTCGGATGAGATCAGCTCCGTAACCGATGGCTGTCGCCGATGAACTGCATGCTGTAGTGACTGTAAACTTCGGACCCGAAAATCCAAATCGTTCTGCAACACGATCGGTGGTAAAGCTTGGTATAAAAGGCCAAAGGAGGGAAGGTTTCGACTTTCCCTTGAGAAGGATCTCCCGGTGATAGGTCTCTGCTTCAGACATCCCTCCGGCGCCAGCCCCCAAACAAACTCCCACCTCCTCTGAAGGATAAGAATGAATCTTAGATGCCTTCACTGCCTCTTCAGAAGCGATGAGGGCAAATTGGTCTGCCCTGGAAAGCCTCTTCAACTCTTTTTTTCCAAAGAATTTCTCGGGTCGATAATCCCTGATCTCTGCTCCAATTTTGCATGGGTATTTCGAGGTATCAAAAAGAGTGATGGGTCCAAAGCCCGTTCTTCCCTCTCTCAAGGACTGGGTAAACTCCTCCACATTCTTCCCAATCGAACAAAATACCCCGATTCCCGTGACGGCAACCCGTTTGGATCTCATTCTGATTACCTAGAAAATAACTCCTTTATCTCCCTCTCTCCTGGCGGGAGAGGGCGGGGGTGAGGGGGGACATACCCTGTTCACCCCCACCTCAATCGTTCGACTGAGCTCACGCCGAAGTCCTCCCCCATCAAGGGGGAGGGAATGGGTGGGGGGCATTTTCATCGTTCGAGGTGACGAACCCGTTGCGACCGATTACACAATTCTTCCAACAGTACTTATCTATATCACTTTCAAACGGATACTCGCAAGGCAAGATCTTCCTTTATTTACAAACAATTATGATTGAAAGAGTATTCGGACTATGATATGGTAGGAGTCAAAAATGGGAACAAACAGGTATTCCGTATATTAATTGTTCGGCCACAATAATAACTACGATAGTAAGCCAATTCTGATATAATAGTCGGTAGGAAGGCCAGTATGGAATTTGAATGGGACCCTAAAAAGGCTACCGCAAACATCCAAAAACATGATATCACATTTCAGGAAGCAGCGACGGTCTTTGGAGATCCGCTGGCCATTACATTTGAAGACCCAGATCACTCGACAGAAGAAAACCGATATATCACTTTTGGGCTATCACTCCAGAAGCGACTAATCGTTGTCTCACATACGGAACGTGAAGACTGAACAAGAATCATAAGCGCGCGTCTAATGGACCGCAAGGAGAGAAAAATCTATGAGGAAGGCTAAAGCATCCGATGAACTCCGTCCGGAGTATAGGCGGGAAGATTTAGGCCAGGGAGTCCGCGGCAAGTATTTTGAGTCCTACCGAAAGGGTACCAACCTCGTGCTCCTCAGCCCCGATGTGGCAAAGGTGTTCCCTACAGAAGAAGCCGTTAACGAGGCCCTGCGGTCTCTGATAAACCTCGCACAGAAATCGACTGGTCGAACAAAACGCTGAACCGGACGCGCCAAAAAGCTGCGCGCCGGTTAGCTTTGCCGTTGAGGCTGTAGAAAAAGTCCCCAAGCAAATTCCTGGGCGAGATACAGAAAAAATGACCTCATAAAATGCGCCAGGATCAACGATCTCATGCTTGGGAAGGGTCAAAAAAAGAATAGGGGTCAGGTCTCAACATTTGACA
>PEUO01000163.1 GCA_002780715.1 Deltaproteobacteria bacterium CG03_land_8_20_14_0_80_45_14 | reverse complement strand
AACATCTCAAAGTTCCCATTTATAACTTTTTACGGTAGTAATATATCATAATGCACTACTTCTGAATAGCCGAGTAAAGAATGAGAAATTTTTTTTAAGGGCTCGTTTTAAATTTGACAAACCGCACCTGTTTGGAAAGGCTGGTTTTTTTGCTTGTAAAAATGTCGCCTTTTTACACAAAAGACGACAGCGAATTGGTCAGAAAAATGGCCTTTCGTATACCCCTTCATCTCCGAAACAAGTCCAGATATACCCCTTATCGATTACCATTTGAAGTCTACACATTTTGGTAAAACCTGTCAAACAATACTTCAGGAAGAAACATGGGGGCACACTTTGCTTGACTTTTCTTGAGTCTCTTCTATCTACAGAGGAAGGTTAAGTTTGTTTTAGCCACCTCTTGTAAGTTTTTTAAGAATGCTAAGAATTCCCAAGGCAAATGGGGAAAAGTATTGTTTACCTGAATAGTGAATTGGCTCGGGAATATTTATATTGAGCGATTTTCCAACTGATTTGCCCTCGTTAAAAAAATCTCTAAAAAGGGAGGATAGCAGATATTCATCGTCAGACCATGGGGGAGTAGAAATTGTATAAATATAAAAAGGATGCCCATCCACTTGGTAACATATTGGGAGGATATTGAAGCTCATTTCCATATTTCACTGCCATTTCTAAAAAATAACGTGCGTGGAAAAAAGCCTCCAAAATAGGTCTCGTATTTTCTAACCATCTTGCATTATCTTCCGGTTTGAACTTTTTGCCTAGACCTTCATTCACAATAGAAAGGAATTTTGGGTTTAGCTCAAGATTAGGCGAAAGTGCTTGGAGTGTTTCTACAATTTCTTTAGTAGTATCTTGAAGCCAATAGACTTTGAAACTTTGATGATAAAAACGATAGATAGGATCTTCATATCCCCAATGGTCACTGCATTTTTTTGAAAAGTTTCTCAAGATTTGGCAATTGTTTTTTAAGATTGTTAAACAGCTCTTTTACTTCATGGCGATTATCTTCACTTTCCAATACACTGTTTCTATTTTCTTCCACTTACTTTCCTCTTCATATATGTGTCTAACAATTATTTTTATGTCACCTCGTTGGTTCACATTAGTCTATCCCTTCTCCTGCGCCTTCAGATAGTCTTTCCAGAAGGGAGAGATATCCCTCAATCTCTGGATGATGGGCGGAAGGTGTTCGATAATATAATCCATCTCCTCTTTCGTATTATAAATAGAGAGGCTGAAACGGATTGACCCATGGGCAGCAGTAAAAGGAACACCCATTGCCCTGAGGACATGCGAAGGTTCGAGTGAACCGGATGTGCACGCAGAACCCGAAGAAGCACAGATACCGAGATCAGAGAGCAACAGGAGAATGGATTCCCCTTCCACATATTCAAAACTGACGCTTACGGTATTGGGAAGTCGATGGAGCCGTTCCCCATTGACTAAGGTATTTGGAATCTTCTCCAAAAGCTTCATCTCGAGATAATCCCTCAAGACCTTGATCCTTGTGTTCTCTTCATCGAGATGTTTTTTGGCCAGTTCGCAGGCCTTCCCAAGACCGATGATGTAAGGGACATTCTCTGTCCCTCCCCTCCTTCCTTTCTCCTGATGGCCGCCAATCATAAAGGGAGAAAATTTGGCGCCCTTTCGTATATAAAGAACTCCGATCCCCTTGGGGGCATGAAGTTTATGTCCAGATATGGAAAGCATATCAATATTCGATTTTTTCATATTGAGAGGAATCTTTCCGGCTGCTTGGACGGCATCAGTATGAAAAGAAATTCCCTTCGCTTTCACGATCTCACCAATTTCTTCAATAGGGAAGATTACTCCCGTTTCATTATTGGCATACATGATCGTGACCAAAGCTGTGCCATCTGTGATGGACTCCCTCAATTCATCCAGATCTAACCGTCCTTCTCGATCTACAGAAAGCTCGGTGACCCGGTAGCCTTTTCGGCCTAAATAGGTACAGACATTTCCAATGGCAGGATGTTCTACTCGCGTGGAGATGAAATGACGTTTTTCCGGATAGGAATCGAAGGTCCCAAATATTGCCGCATTATCACTCTCTGTCCCACAACTGGTAAAAACAATCTCGGATGGATCTGCCCCTAAAAAATCTGCCACCTTCGCCCTCGCCTCATCCACCTTCTTTTGGACCTGTCCTCCAAAGAAGTGCATGCTCGAAGGGTTCCCATAATACTCAGAAAAGTAAGGCAGCATTACCTCCAAAACCTCTGGAGCCACTTTTGTCGTCGCATTATTATCCACGTAAACGGTCTTCACGGTTTGACCTCCTCCACTTCGATATCATCGCTGACAAATTCCCTCAGCTTTGTCTCCACATACTGTTTTAACGTAAATTCAGAACTGGGACAGAATGAACATTTTCCCCTTAATGCTACAAACACTTTATTTCCTTCAACGTCGATTAAATCTAAATCTCCCCCATCAGCCTTTAAAGCAGGAATGATCTCCCTCCCCAATGTCTCCTCAATCAATTTGATCTTCTGGATGTTGGTCAGCTTCTTCTTCTCTGGCTTAATAGGAGGAGCTTCTCTCCCCATCTCCTTTCTCACCTTTTCGATGATCGCCTCAATCTTTGGATGGCATTCACCACATCCTCCTCCAGCCTTTGTGTAGTAGGTCACTTGTTCCACCGTCTTGAGATCGTTCTCCCGAACTGCCCTTTCAATCTCTTTATCCGTCACACCAAAACATTTACAGACGATCTCAAAATCCTCTTTCGCTACTTTCTGCCCGCGATAATTGGCAATGGCTGTTTCGAGAGCTTCCCTTCCCATGACCGAGCAGTGCATCTTTTCTACGGGAAGTCCTCCCAGATAGTTGGCAATATCCTGATTGGTAACTTTCCCGGCTTCCTCAAGGGTCATTCCCTTGACGATCTCCGTCAGGGCAGAAGAGGAGGCAATGGCGCTGGCACAACCAAAGGTCTTGAACTTTACCTCTTTGATACGTTTATTTTCATCCAGTTTGAAGGTGAGCCTCAAGGCATCCCCACAGGCCAGCGATCCCACCTCGCCGGCTCCATCCGCATCCTCAATCTCTCCAACATTTCTTGGATTCAAAAAGTGATCCTTTACCTTCTCCGTGTAATCCCACATAGAAAACCCCCAGTGTTTTTATTCTTCATTAAAATTATTATAAATTCAATTCCTTCGCACCGTCAACCTCTTTTAATTATTTTTTAATTAATATTGGGATATTGGGCGCCCAATATTCCATTATTCCGTTTTCCGTAAGAATCCTTTTTTACGAAATTTCAACCTTCTCAAATCCCTTGATTCATCTCTCTTTTTAAATTACTATAGTGAAAGTAAAAAATAAGTTGATGTAAAATTGACGTAGGGCAAGGCTTTAGCCGTTCGGCTGAGCTCACGACGAAGCCTTGCTATAAGCAGGCCTGAAGGCCTGCCCTACATAAAAAGATGTCTCCATATTTAATGCCTTCGCTATATTTTAGAGAAAGGCAATCCGATGAAATTAGATAAAGAGTCTTTGATTGATTTGATCTGTAAACATTGTGATTTCTATAAAGAATCTGAAAAGGATCTGGAATGCGGGGCTTATAAAATCCTTAAACGGCTTTTAGAGAAGAAGATTATCACCCCTGAAGAGATTTCTGATGCCCTCCGAGAATAAATACATCATTTTGACCCCTCACTCCATATTAAAAAAACTCGAAGAAGCCTACCTTTATGACATCGAAAGGGATGAACTTTATGAACTGAACGCAGATGCCTATCAATCCCTTCTCAAAATCTGCCGGGGCGAAAACCCTCTTATCCGAGAGGAAGACGAGGAATTCATCCAATTTTGTCTTTCTGAAAATTTGGTCGCCTTCTCAGAAACACCTCTCCATAGAAAGGTGGCTCTCAATCCCTCTCCGATCCCTTCGCTCCGTTATCTTGAACTTCAAATCACAGACCGATGCAATCTCCAATGCCGCCACTGTTATATCGGAGAAAGTTCTCATCAAGATCTTTCTATGGAACAGATTCAAAGGGTATTAGAAGCATTTGAAGAGATCCAGGGTTTGAGGCTCCTCCTTTCCGGAGGGGAACCTTTGCTTCATCCTCGTTTTTGGGAGATCAATGATATCCTGCAAAACTATGCATTCCGATCTGTCCTTCTCTCCAATGGCACGTTGATTACTAAAGAGATAGCCAAAAGGCTCCTCGTCCACGAGGTTCAGATCAGTCTCGATGGAATGAAAGAGGGTCATGAATCCCTTCGAGGAAAAGGCGCCTTCGAAAAAACCGTGATGGCCATTGGCCATCTACAAGAAGCCAACATTCGGGTCTCTGTGGCCACGATGATTCATCGTAGAAATTTATCTGAGTTTGACCAGCTTGCTTCCCTCCTTCAATCAAAAAATATTGAGGAATGGAATGTGGATGTCCCTTGTGTAGAGGGGAGACTGAAAACAAATCAGGATTTCTGGGTGTCTCCTTCTGAGGCAAGCCCTCTTCTCAGTTATGGCTATGGGGGAGGATTTCATAGTTCAACAAAAAATTCTACTTGCGGAGCCCATCTTTGTGGTATAATTACAAATGGGGCTGTTTGTAAGTGCGGCCTTTTCAGCCGGGAACCGGTGGGATCAATCGAGGAGGGTCTTCGAACTTGTTGGGCGCGCATTCCTCGAATTGCCATGAAAGACCTCACCTGCAAATGTCCAGTGATGGAAGAGTGTCGAGGCGGATGCCGCTACCGGGCAAAAATTCAAGGGGGTCTCTTTCAACCGGATCTTTTCCAATGTTATGCAAGGGGTGTTTTGAAAGGAGGTGAATGATATGACCATCAAGAAGGTGGCCAAAAAGTTCTCCGGTCTTTGCAAATGTAAAGCATCTTGCTAAATTCTCTGTCGGGCTCCTTCCCAAGAAGGGAGGGAGCCCCTATTTCGTGAGACAAAGAATTCACCGAAAAAAAACAGGTCCAAGACCTGTTTTTTATATTTTATACACGGCGACATTAATCACAGCAAAGGGGGTCATTCCCGCGAAAGCGGGAATCCAGAAAATCATTGGATTCCCCCGTATCAAGTACGGGGCAGGCTTAGTCAAGCCCGGAATGACAGACTGCGTCAGACTTAGGCCGTCATGTATAAGTAAGTATGTACCTCGGAATCGATTTTCTTATCACTCCCGAACTGAAACTCTATCTGGTGGAGGTGAACGTGGGCCTCCCCGGCGGGGCTCATGAATATCATCTTACCCATTTGGTCCACTTTGGAAAGCCCTCGGATATTTTTAGGCGGATTGAATGGACCTCTCGAAAAATCTACGGGAAAACATTCCAGGATTACCTTCATTCCCTTCCCTTTATTGAATGCCTGAAACCCTTCAAAATTTGGATGGATGGAATGGGTCCCTTTCCAAAAACCTTCCATCCTGGATTGAGGCTTGAGGATAAGTGGAATCAATGCCAATTGATCAAATCGATTGCCCCCATGCCTGAGACGATGGCCTTTGACCCGGAAGATTTAGTAGGGGCTGACCGATTCATTGAGCGAAAGAGAAAAGTGGTTCTGAAGCGTCGGGTTGGAAGGGGTGGAAGAGATTTGCAGGTGATCTCGGAACCCTCCGCCTTGTGGAAATTGAACCTTATCCCCCATCATTATCTCCTCCAAGAATATGTTGAAAGTAAAATGAATGGGTATAGTTTATCGGTTTGCTCGGTTGCCTTTGGGGGAGAGTTCATGTGCATGTACGCTAATCTTTCCCCCAGATCCACTTCCAACCATGGGATATTAACCTTCATCTCATCCGGGAACCCATTTGGACTAAACAAAAAGGATTTCAAGACCGAATCATTCAATCAAAAATCATGGGAGGCGGAGATATGGTTTGGTGAAAACGAACCTGAATACCTAAGACACAATCTTTACGAAGATGAGGTGGCAAAAACAACCCTCATCATTCCCGAGCCCTTTTTAAGAACGATCAAGGAAATCACTGTAAAAGTAGAAAGACTTTATGATGGATTAGATCTTTTTAGCCTACCAAAAGCCTGCTTCGAAGAGTAAACCCCATTAGAAATTCCAGTCGTTCGACCCAGAGGCTCTCGACGGGCGGGGCATTATTTCTAACGGGGTAAACGTATCGCTCACTTTCTAAATTATCAAAGTGAACCCTTCGACTCCCCATCATAAATGCTGAGGCTTGCCTTTCGACAAGCTCAAGGCCCCGAGTACAGCCGAGGGGCTCAGGGTTCATCCTGAGCGGTGCTTATCATCCCTTCTTCAAAGACAGGGCTTTGCGCCACCGAACGGATGAATTTAAAAAATATATTTATGTATGATTTTATTATTCGATAAAACTGTTTTAATTTCAATAGATTATCTAAATCACATATGACAATGGTTTGAGCATATGTATAATTTTAAAATACACTTATGGTTTAACGATAAATCTCAATAAAAATTATAGAATGAAAAACTTAATATAATCAAGCTATTATAAATTTCTTTTATCCCATTTCAGAGTTGGCATTAGGAATGCAGGATTAAAGGGTGAGGTGAGTCAAAAACCTCAATAAGAAAAGAAAGGGGGAATAGGCCATGTTAAGAAAAAGACAAGCTTTAAAGGTTGGGGTGATTGGAGCAGCGATGACACTTCTTGCCTCTCCTGCATTTGCAAGGTCTATCGAATTGAAAGGAGCCGGCACTGCCCTCTGGATCTTCCTGATTGTCGGCGCCATCATCGTTCTTCTTCAGTTGATTCCGGCAGCGATTCTCTTCTTCAGCTTCATCGGTACCGCCACCACAACAGTCTTGAAGAAAGAGAAGAAGGTGGAAGAGGAAGTGGTTCTACCAGGTTCTGAGCTTGTGGCCGTGAAGAAATAAGGGTGACAGAAAAACCAATGCCTGCCATCTTTAAAAAGAGGAGGGAGCAATGAATATCAAATTAAGTGCCGCTAACATAGTGAGTATCATTATCCTAATGTGCATCCTGGCAGCTATGGTATCGATTGCCGTGATGCAGGTCGTCAGGACCGTAGAGGATATAGGGCCAAAGATTTATGTGGTAGGAGGAGCTGTCGTCATCGTCGGAGCGATTATTCCTATAATGTTAATTGTCCTCGTTAAACATTTAAAGAAATTGAATCAAGATTAAAAAGAATCTTGTTTCCCAGTTGACAATTTGCTGTTCCCCCCGATATATAAAAAGAGCAGGGAGAATTTATCCTCTGCTCTTTTTTATAATGGAAGACCATTTCATCGAACTGATTAATGTTACGAAAATTTATCACCAGGGGGATAACCCCGTGGTCGCCCTGGACCATATCAATTTGAACATCTCAAAGGGAGAATTTGTGGCCATCACAGGCAAAAGTGGTTGCGGAAAGTCTACCCTGATCAACATCATTGGAGGTTTGGATTCTCCAGGGCAGGGCCATGTGATGATCAACGGTGAAGATACCTCTTTGATGGACGACCAGCGGCTGACCCTTTATCGACGAGACCGGGTTGGCATCATCTTTCAATTTTTTAATCTCCTGCCCATTCTGAACCTCGAAGAGAATATCGCCCTCCCCTACCTTTTACGAGAAGGCTCAAATCCTCCAACTGCTAAAATGGAACGCCTCCTTCATGAAATGGGTCTTTATGAGAGAAGATATCATCATCCCCATGAACTTTCAGGTGGGGAGATGCAACGGGTCGCCATCTGCCGGGCCTTGATCAATGATCCTGCAATCATTCTCGCTGATGAGCCAACGGGTAATCTCGATTCGGTTTCCGGAAAGCAGGTCTTGGAGATTCTGCGACGATTAAGGAACGAGCAAGGAAAGACCATCGTCCTGGTCACCCACAGTCAGGAAGGGGCGGCCATGGCCGATCGGGTCCTGAGGATGCACGACGGAAAACTCCTCTGAATTAAACCAACGTCAAATGTTAAAGTTCAAAGTTTGAAATAAAGGTTAAGGCTGAGGTTGAGGAATGTCATTCTGAACGAAGTGAAGAATCCCGGAGATCCTTCGCCTTGCTCAGGATGACACCTTAATCCCAGCCTGAATTCTGACATTCTTTTGACATTTGGATTTTTATTTATGGTCCTCTTTCATCTCCTCAAGAACATCACCCTCCGCCACCTTCGTCTTCATAAAGGAAGAACCATTCTTTCCATTATAGGAATCGCCCTCGGAGTGGGTGTTTTTGTCAGCGTCCAGATGGCTATTCACACTGCCATCGAATCCTTCAATGCTACCGTGGATCATGTTTCGGGAAAAGCCAATTTCCAAATTACCTCCTTCGGAAGAGGCTTTTCTGAAGAGGTCTATCTCAAAGTAAAAAAAGTTCCTGGAGTCAAAGCGGCCACACCCGTCATTCAGTATACCTCCAAGATGGATGAGCCCATTGGGGAACCCCTCTACCTTCTTGGCATCGATGTCTTTAGTGATCAGCCGTTTAGAGAATACCAGTTCTATCAGTCCGAAGACGAGGGCCTTCTTTTTCTAAAAGACCCTCATTCCATTGCCATCACAGAAAAATTGGCCAATCGACATGGATTAAAGAAAGGGGAGAAAATCACCCTCATCGTTGGTTCAAAAAAAGTTATTCTCAACATTACAAACCTCTTAAAGATGGAGGGGCCAGCAAACTCATTGGAAGGAAATTTTGGTCTCATTGACATCGCATCGGCTCAGGAAGCCTTGGAGAAGGTTGGGTTGATTGACCGAATTGACCTGATGGTGGATAAATCCAAACCCATAGAGGCGATAGAGAGAGAACTGAGAAAAGTGATCCCTCCGGGAGTCGAAGTTCGTCGATCCGATACCCGGAGCGGTCAGATTGAAAAGATGGTTTCTGCTTTTCACCTCAACCTGACCGCCCTCAGTTTCATCTCATTAATCGTCGGGATGTTTTTAATCTACAATGCCATCTCCATCTCTGTCATCCAAAGGAGGAGGGAGATCGGAATTCTCCGAAGCGTCGGCCTCACCCGACCTCAGACCCTCCGCCTATTCATGGGTGAGGCAGTGTGGATCGGATGTTTGGGAAGTTTGATTGGGATAGGAATTGGAATAGGGCTGGCAAAGATCATGCTTTATCTCGTCTCCAGAACGATCACCGCCCTCTATATCCTGGTCAAGGCTGAACATCTCTTAATTTCTCCAACCGTTTTAATCGCAGGGTTTGGGATGGGAGTGCTCGCTTCCGTTCTTTCTTCGATTGGTCCTGCAAGGGAAGCCTCCAGGATTGCACCCAAAGAGGCTTTGGCGCTGGGGACCCTTGAAACGAAAATAAAAATCCGTCTTAGGCATTTCAGTCTCATCGGCATCGGTTTTCTCATCCTTTCATTCATCTTTGCCCTCCAGAAGCCCATCTATCACCGGCCCATCCTCGGCTTCTTGGCTGCACTCCTCATCCTCATTGGAGTCTCCTTTCTCATCCCTTCTGTCACCACTCTCCTCAACCGTCTCCTTGCTCCGCTTCTCGGTTTCCTATTCGGATCGGAAGGAAAACTGGCAAGCCGATACATCCATGACTCCATGGCCAGAACGGTGATCACCATCGCTGCATTGATGACCGCTCTCTCCATGCTCATCAGCATCTCCATCATGATTTTGAGTTTCAGAAAGACGGTTGACCTCTGGGTGGAGCAATCGATCAATGGGGATGTGTTCATCTTTCCAGGCTCCTATTCCATCACAGGTTATTCCGCCCTCCTCCCTCTCGAGGTCTCCAGGGCGCTGCCTTCTCTCCCTGGAGTCAAAGCGGTGGATTCCTTCAGGGCTTTGGAGGCTGAATATCAAGGCCAGCCCGCTCTGATTGCTTCTGTGGATGGAGAGGTCTTTCTCAACCTGAAGGTCATTCGCTTCACTCGAGGGAACCGTCAGGCCATTCTCCAACAGTTTGCCGCTGGCCAAGCCATTCTCGTCACAGAAAGTTTCTCCATCAAGCACCAGGTGAAGGCTGGAGACCGGATAAAGCTCAACACCCCAAAGGGTGAAAAGGATTTTCTGATAGCCGGAGTCTTCTACGATTACTCCTCTGATTGGGGAATGGTGTTGCTGGAGAAAAAAATTTTTCAATCCCTTTGGGACGATGAGACATTTCATAGCGCTGGCATTTATCTAAAAGAGGGAGTTTCTCAAGAAACTTTCAAGGAGACCCTTCGAGAAAGATATTCAAAACCCTATCGCCTCTTTGTGGTCTCCCATCGCGAATTGCGAAATGAGGTCCTGAAGATCTTTGACCAGACCTTTGCCATCACCTATGCCCTTGAATTTATCGCCATCATCGTGGCCATCCTTGGGATCATCAATTCTTTAAATGCCCTGATCATCGAAAGGCAGCGGGATATTGGAATCATCCGAGCCGTGGGTGCGTTCCGAAGACAGATTGAGAAGACTACTCTGATTGAGGCCGGGATGATTGGGTTTTTTAGCCATATCCTCGGCCTCCTCTGTGGTTTTCTCCTCTCTGTTCTTCTCATTTATGTCATCAATAAACAATCCTTTGGATGGACGATCCAGTTTTCCATTCCTCTTTGGAGTTTAATCGAGTCTTGGTTAGTGGTGATGGTTACCTCCATCGGCGCTGGCTTCATCCCAGCCCGACGGGCTGCCAAAATGAATGTGGTGGAATCATTGAGGATGGAATGAAGATGAGTTATGAATGGAATAGTGGAATGATGGAAGAATGGGAAAGATAAAGACCAAAGGAAAATTGGAATAATGGAGTAATGGGAAGAACGAAGACCACAGTAAGAGGATTTACCCAACATTCCAATATTCCAAAAAGCCATAGGAGGTTTACCGTGGACGATAACATTTACAAGAAGTTGGCGAAGCATCTTTCTTCTTTAGGCATGGGTTATCCGGAGAAAGAGGAGCTTCTGGAGATTCTCAGAGAGAATTTCACTCCTTTGGAAGCAGAGGTGGCATTGGCCATCCCTACAAAAGTAATTCCTT
>PEUO01000160.1 GCA_002780715.1 Deltaproteobacteria bacterium CG03_land_8_20_14_0_80_45_14 | reverse complement strand
AATGAATCAATTTAAGACATTTCTTTTGATGTTGGTGTTGACAGGTCTCTTAATCGTCGTGGGATCAGTAATCGGCGGGAGGAATGGAGCAATTTATTTCTTTGTCTTTGCCGCTCTCATCAATTTTGTCACTTACTGGTTTAGTGACAAGATTGTCCTCCGGATGTATGGAGCAAAACAAGTTACACAAGGTGAAGCCCCTGAACTTTATCAGATCGTTGGAGAGCTGGTGAACAAGGCCAGCCTTCCAATGCCAAAGGTCTATATTATGGACAACGACACCCCCAATGCCTTTGCCACCGGTAGGAATCCGGAACATGCAGCCGTTGCCGTGACATCGGGCATTCTGAGAATTTTATCAAAAGAAGAACTGATGGGAGTCATCGGTCATGAGCTCTCCCATATTCAGCACCGGGATATCCTCATCAGTACGATTGCCGCTACGATGGCTGGTGCGATCAGCATGCTTGCCCGCGTGGCTCAGTGGGGAGCGATCTTCGGCGTAGGCCGGTCTGATGATGAAGAAGGGGGTGGGGGTAATTTCCTTTTCACACTTGTCTTTACGATCGTTGCTTCCATTGCAGCCATGCTGATTCAGATGGCAATTTCTCGCTCCAGGGAATATTTGGCTGATGAGGGCGGAGCCCATCTCAGTCATCCTCTTTCATTAGCGAGGGCGCTGGGAAAGTTAGAAGTGGCTGCCCAGAGGATTCCCATGGAGGCCAATCCTTCCACCGCCCATATGTTCATTGTCAATCCATTAAGAGGGGGAGGGGTTCTTTCTCTCTTCAGCACCCATCCACCGATTGAAGAACGTATCGCCAGACTCGAAGAGATGGCGAGGACAGGAAGGTTTTGAGGAAAAAATCTCCAAGGGCAATCTGCCTCGATATCCTGGATCGGGTTGAAGAGGCAGACCTTCACCCTGATCGTCTTCTCACCGATTCATTTAAACGCTACCGATATCTTACCTTGCTCGATCGCTCTTTCCTTACAGAATTGACTTATGGGGTTATTCGTTGGAGAGGAAGACTCGATTGGGTGATCCGCCAATTTTCGAAAATCCCTTTTGAAAAAATCGAATTAGGAACCCTCAATATCCTCCGCCTCGGACTCTATCAAATCCTCTTTTTATCAAGGACTCCATCTTCGGCAGCCGTGAACGAGTCTGTCGAATTGGCGAAGCGTATCCGGGGGAAAGGAGGAGCAGGTTTTGTCAACGCCGTGCTTCGTTCCTCCATCCGGCAAAAAGATGGGATCCGTTATCCAGAGATGGGTGAAGATCCAGCCCTCCATATCTCTGTGGCCCAATCCCATCCCCACTGGTTAGTTCAGAGATGGGTAAAGGAGGTAGGGGTCGAGGATGCCATCAAGATCTGCGCCTTCAACAATCAAATTTCCTCCCTGACGCTTCGAATCAACACCTTAAAGATAAATCGGAAGGACCTCATCAAAAAGTTAGAGGAAAAAGAGTTAAGACCATTTCCGACCACTTATTCAGAAGAGGGGATTGTGCTACAAGATCCTCCACCCACTTCAGAGCTTCCATTCATTAAAGAAGGCCTTTATATCATACAGGATGAAGCCTCTCAATTGGTCACCTCAATTTTGGATCCGAAGCCAGGAGAACGAATCCTCGATGCTTGTGCTGCTCCGGGTGGGAAAACCACCCATATGGCCCAAAAAATGAAGAATAAGGGAGAAATTTATGCTCTGGACCTCAGCCAGGGGAAAATAGATTTAATTGAGGAGGTGTGTCAAAGATTGTGGATAAAGATTATCAAGACGATCAGGGGAGATGCAGCCAGTTCTCTTCCTATTCCACATGAATTGAGGTTCGATCGAATCCTGGCAGATGTCCCGTGTTCGGGGTTTGGAACGCTCCGTAAGAACCCGGATTTGAAGTGGAGAAGAGGGGAGAGGGATATCAAAAGATTGAGTGAGCTTCAGTTTTCGATATTGAAAAATCTCTCGGTTTATGTAAAAGAGGGAGGCGTCTTAATTTACAGCACCTGTACAATTTTTCATGAAGAGAATGAGGATGTGGTGGAGAAATTTTTAGATGAGCATCCAGAATTCCAATTGGATTGGATGGATAAAGTCCTTCCAGAAAAACTCCATTCCTTTATCCAGAATCAATATTTCAAAACCTTTCCCCCGAGAGATGAGATGGATGGTTTTTTTGTGGCGAGAATGATTAAGGCTACCTCTAAAAATGTCATTCCTGCGAAAGCAGGAATCCATAATCTCTTGACATAACTGGACTCCCGCCGAAATTTACCCCGTACTTGATACGGGGCGGGAGTAACGAAATGGGAATTATTAGAGGGTCCCTTAAAACATAAACCATTATTCAATTCTGTTGATTTTTTATCCCAATCTGCTAAACTCGTACATAAATCAAAATATTTAATCAATGAACAAGAGTGAAGGTAGTCAAGAACCTCTCTGAGGCGGGGTGGGAATATGCCAGTTGGACGAATCGATAAAGAGAAGGTTTTAATAATAAAAGATGTAGGGTCGCTGATTATCACGATACGAAATCAGAAAGTTATTATTGATCGTGATTTAGCAGAAATTTATGGGGTGGAAACGCGTCGTCTTAATGAGCAGGTTAAACGCAACCCAGATAGGTTCCCTGAAGACTTTATGTTTCAGCTTACAAAAGAAGAGGCAGATGTTTGGGTTCGTTCAAGATCGCAATTTGCGATCTTGAAGCGTGGCAAGACTATCAAATATCTACCCTATGCATTCACTGAGTATGGGGCGATCATGGCAGCCAATGTACTGAAAAGCCCCCAGGCGGTAAGGATGAGCGTTTTTGTTGTTCGGGCCTTTGTAAAACTTCGTGAAATGCTAGCAGCGCATAAGGATCTGGCTCACAAACTTGCAGAGTTGGAGCGAAAACTACAAAACCATGATGAATCGATACAATCCTTGGTGATTGCTATCAGGCAACTCATGAGACCACCAGCACCCAAACGCCGCCCCATCGGGTTTCGTGTGGGAGAGTCTGGAGATAAAAGCTAAATTTGATCTATTGTTTGCCTTTTGACAGTTTAAAGCAGCGTGACTTGCGCTTTACGCCTTACGATCAAGAATTTGAGCTATATTCTATGGTGTATCGTTCCTCAAGTGAAACGGTCCTCAAACGAAGTGCCCCTTGAGCCTTAGCGGTCAGCACCGGAGGTAAACATGCCAGCGATTGCATCTCTTGAAGATTTAAAAGCTGCCCAGAAAGAAGGTTTGAGTATTTACGCTATGCTCCATGCGCCATGCTCTATGCTGTATGAAGATGGCGCAGGATAGGTTGGAAAAACGTCTGTAAATTGTGGCTGGAGGAGAGGAGTCCGGAACAATTAAAAGGTGGGGGGGAAAAGTGATAGTGTAGACCCCATGTTACCAATTATGCAACAGATTAGGAAAAAATATGATCGATTTCAAAGAAAAAGCCAATTTAATTTGGGCGGTTGCTGATTTATTGCGTGGTGATTACAAACAGGCGGATTATGGAAAAGTCATTCTGCCCATGACGGTCCTTCGGCGACTCGACTGCGTTTTGGAGCCAACAAAGCAAAAGGTATTGAACTTTTTGCCAAGGGTTGAAAAGATGTCCCAGGCGGCGATTGATGCAACCCTCAATAAGATTGCGGGCTTCAATTTTCATAACCGCAGTCAGTTTAACTTCAAGAAACTGGGAGCTGACCCAAACAATATTGCCGCCAATCTCCACAATTTTATCAATGGGTTTTCAGCCAGCGCCAGGGAAATCATAGAATACTTTAATTTTGACGATCACATTTCACGAATGGACGACCCGAAAACCAACCTGCTTTATCTGGTGGTCAAGCGATTTGAAGAGATTGACCTATCCAATATGTCTTCGATTGAAACGGGCTATGTCTTTGAAGAGCTTATCCGCAGGTTTGCTGAGCTATCAAACGAAACCGCCGGAGAGCATTTCACTCCACGGGAAGTGATTCGCCTGATGGTCAACCTGCTCTTCTTGAATGATCGTGAAATCTTAACGAAGAAAGGAATTGTTAAGACTCTTTACGATCTTGCCTGTGGCACGGGAGGTATGCTGTCAATAGCTGAGGAGTACCTGCAAGAATTGAATCCCGACGCTCGGCTGGAGGTCTTTGGTCAGGAAATCAACCCTGAATCCTATGCCATCTGCAAATCGGATATGCTGATTAAGGGACAGAACCCGGCCAATATTAAATTCGGCAATACTTTTACGGTGGATGGTCTGGAATACGAAAAATTTGACTATATGCTCAGCAACCCTCCCTTCGGAGTGGAATGGCGAAAGGCTGAAAAGATTATCAAAACGGAGTATGAAAAGAAAGGTTTTGCCGGACGTTTCGGAGCCGGGCTACCGCGCATTAACGACGGATCATTTCTTTTTCTGCAGCACATGATCTCTAAGATGAAACCGTCTGATGGCGGCTCCCGTATTGGTATCATATTTAACGGATCGCCACTGTTTACCGGCGGAGCGGGAAGCGGAGAAAGTGAAATCCGTAAATGGATTATTGAACATGACATGCTGGAGGCGATTGTCGCCATGCCGGATCAACTATTCTATAACACCGGCATCGCCACGTATATCTTGATTGTCACCAACCGGAAAAGCCCTGAGAGAAAAGGAAAAATACAACTCATCAACGCCACAGGCCAGAAAGATGAAGATGAGGGCCGTTCTAACCGCTTCTGGTTAAAAATGGCCCGCAGCCTCGGCAATAAGCGCAAGGAAATAGGTGACGGGAAAAACGGCAAACCGGACCAGATTGGGTTTATCACCAAAATTTACGGTGATTTTCGTAAAGGGCCGTTTTGTAAGATTTTCCCAAACGAGTATTTCGCTTATTGGCGGGTGACAGTGGAACAGCCTTTGAAAGATGCGAATGGAAAGATCGAAACCGATAAAAACGGCAACCCCAAGGCGGACAGTAACCTGCGTGATTACGAGAATATTCCCCTGCTCTGTGAGCAAGACGGCAAATTGGTGAAGCAGACGATCGAGAAATACTTTGAACGGGAAGTAAAACCCCATGTTCCTGATGCCTGGATTGACGAAAGCAAAACCAAAATAGGTTATGAAATCAACTTTACAAAATATTTTTATGAGTTCAAGCCGCTCCGTTCTCTGGAAGAGATCCGGAAGGACATACTGGCCTTAGAGCAGGAAACAGAGGGGATGATCATGAAGGTGATTAAAGAATGAAGCGGTATGAAAAATATAAACCATCAGGGGTTGATTGGATTGGAGAGATACCGGAGCATTGGGATTTAGTTCTTTTAAAAAGAAAATTGGACGGACTTAAGGACGGGACACACGGAACATATTTGAGAACCAATAAAGGGAGGCCATTGTTAAGTGCCAAAAATGTATACTTTGATGGAATTAAGATAAGTGATAATGAAAGTCTAATCTCTGAAGAAAACCATGATGAAATAGTGAAAAATGGGTATCCGCAATATGGTGATCTATTACTAACCATCGTGGGCACCATAGGTAGATGTTTTGTATATAATTTGGAATATCCTTTAGCATTTCAACGTAGTGTTTTATTCCTAAGATTCAAGAAAAGGGTAAATCCAAAATATTATTATTACTTCTTTCAATCGCCTTTATTCTCAAATAGATTATTGTCTTTGGCGAAGACAAGTGCTCAAAGTGGTGTTTATATGAATGATGTGGCTGAATCAATTGTGTTAGAACTTCCCAAACAAGAGCAAACAGCCATTGCGAATTACCTCGACGAGAAAACCGCACAGATTGACGATCTGATTGCCAAGAAGCAGCGGTTGATTGATCTCTTAAATGAAGAAAAAACTGCCACCATCAACCAGGCAGTGACCAAAGGATTGAATACTGATGCGCCCATGAGGGACAGCGGCATCTCGTGGCTGGAAGAGATTCCAGCTAATTGGGAAGTGAAAAAGCTAAAATATTTAGCTTGGGCGATTAATGAAAAAACAGAATACGATATTGAATTCAAAATATCGCTTGAAAACATTGAAAGTAAAACTGGACGATTGATAAGTCTCGAAAACGAAAATAATTTCCAAGGAGAATTGAGAAAGTTTCAAAAGGGCGATGTTTTGTTCAATAAACTAAGGCCTTATTTAGCAAAAGCATATCTTGCAGATAAGAATGGCGGTTGTCTTGGTGAATTACTTATCTTTCGGAGCAAAGGAGAGTTGATCCCTACATTTTTATTTTACCGAGTGCTATCTTATGATTTTATTAAAATAGTTGACAGTTCAACCTATGGCTCGAAAATGCCAAGAGCAAGTTGGGATGATTTTATCAGTCAATTATTGATACCGTATCCCCAAAATGGAGAACAAACCGCTATTGCCAATTACCTTGATCGCAAGACAGATCAGATGGATGATGTCATATCTAAAACCCATCATGAAATAGAACTTTTACAGGAATACCGCACTGCACTGATTAGTGAAGCGGTGACAGGCAAAATTGACGTTCGTATATAAGAACGAGACTATGACTAAGAAGGAAGGCTAATGGAGCCTTACAAACCGAAGAATCTGCCACTGGACTGCATCGACTGGGCAGCGCATGTTACCCTCATAGGGCAGGCTAACGCTGCATTGGCTCGTTACGACGGCATGCTGCAAAGCATCGTCAACCCTTCGGTCCTGCTCTCCCCACTGACTACCCGTGAGGCTGTGCTTTCTTCCAGAATAGAGGGAACTCAGGCCAACATCGAAGAGGTAATGAGATATGAAGCCGATTCCCGGGAGCCCATGGAGGCATCTCGCCTTGCGGATATTTCGGAAATCATAAACTACCGTAAGGCAATGAACCATGCCGTGGACTCTCTGAAGACAAGGCCGTGCTGCTTAAATCTAATGAAGGAACTTCACTTCATTCTTCTGGATAGCGTCCGGGGTCGTGATAAAGCGCGGGGTGAGTTCAGGAGGACTCAGAACTATATCGGCCGCCCGGGTGATCCTATTGAAAAGGCATCTTTCATACCTCCTGTCTGGGAAGATGTAGAACCATCCATGAGCGCCTGGGAGAAATATCTGCACATTGACGAAAAGGACCGCCTTGTTCAATTGGCCGTTGCTAAGGCCCAATTTGAGTTAATCCATCCATTTCTCGATGGTAACGGCCGTCTTGGTAGAATGCTCGTCCCTCTTTTTCTTTTCGAGAAAGGCATACTATCCAGCCCGATGTTCTACATGAGCGAGTATCTCGAAAAGTACCAGGAGGTCTATTATGCTCGGCTGCAAGGCCTGTCTCTCGAAAACGACTGGAACGGGTGGATAACATTTTTTCTGAAGGGCCTCATGGAGCAAGCAGTGGCCAACACGGGAAAAACCAGGAAAATCCTTGATCTCTATGAACGAATGAAGCAGAAGATTCCCGAGGTTGTCCGGTCCCAGTATGTGATACAGGCAATTGACGCGCTCTTTGACCATCCAATCTTTCATAGCGGTGACTTCATTTCCCGCTCAAAGGTCCCAAGAGACAGTGCCCTGAGGATTTTGAAGGATCTCAAGAAAAATGGGTTCATACGGGATATCCGGCCCGCGAGCGGACGACAGGCAGCGATTGTAATGTTTCATGAACTTATTAATATTGTAGAAGAAAATGCTTGAGTTGCACAGGCGCCACAAAACCAGTGTTGTGTTGCATAATATGAATTATATGCGACACAAATATAAACAGGGAAAACCCGCAAGGCCGGAATGGGACAGGAACGTTCGCGAAATATTGATTTTTAGGCAGGACGGGGACAGGGAAGATAAAGGTGTTAACTTCTATTTATAACGAATCTACCTTTGAATCGGCTATTATTCAATCTCTGGTTGACCAGGGTGGGTACATGGAAACCACTCCTTCTGATTTCAGCCAGGAACTGGCCCTTGATAAGAAACAAGTTATTGCTTTTCTGAAAGAAACCCAGTTTAAGCAATGGGAAAAGCTGCAAGCCATCCACGGAGCAGATATAGAAAACCGCGTTATCCAACGCCTGTTCAAAGAGCTTGATTTGCGGGGCACACTGGACGTGCTGCGGAATGGCATCGTTGACTACGGCGTGCGATTTGACATGGCCTATTTTAAACCGGAAACAAAACTCAATCCGGAAACAAAAGCTCTATATGATAAAAACCGACTGACTGTCACCCGTCAGGTGCATTACAGTACGAAAAGTGAACATTCCGTTGATCTGGTTTTAGGGCTGAATGGTTTGCCGGTGTGTACCGTGGAATTGAAAAATCTTTTTACAGGCCAAACCGTTCAGAATGCCAGAAGACAGTACATCGAGGACCGTGATCCACGGGAACTTTTGTTCCAGTTTAAAAAGCGGGCTCTGGTCCATTTTGCCGTGGATACCGATGAAGTCTATATGACCACAAGGATTGACGGCAAGAGAACAAAGTATCTGCCTTTTAATCTCGGCTATGATAATGGCGCAGGAAATCCGCCCAACCCGAATGGCTACAAGACCGCATATTTGTGGGAAAACGTCTGGGCTAAAGACTCCTGGATGGACATCATTGGACGATTTCTGCATCTGCAGATAGAAGATATAGAAGATAAGACGACTGGTCAGAAATACAAAAAGGAAACCATGATTTTCCCCCGTTACCACCAACTGGACTCAGTTCGGAAATTGTCAGGTCATGCCAAAGAAGACGGTGCTGGACATCACTACCTGATTCAGCATTCAGCAGGATCAGGCAAGAGCAATTCCATTGCCTGGCTGGCGTATCGATTATCGAGTCTACACAACGCCAGAGATGAGCGGGTCTTTGAAAGTGTGATCGTTGTTACTGACCGGCTTGTGTTGGATCAGCAGTTACAGAATACGATTTACCAGTTCGAACACAAGCAGGGGGTTGTACAAAAAATCGATAAGGACAGCAACCAATTGGCCTATGCATTGGGCACAGGTAAGAATATTATCATCACCACTTTACAGAAATTTCCCTTTGTCATTGAAAAAGTGGGCGACCTACCAAATCGTAGATATGCCATCATCGTAGATGAAGCGCACAGCTCACAAAGCGGTGAATCAACGCGCAAGATGAAAGAGGTGCTTTCGGTTAAAAATCTTGAAGAGGCTGCCCTTGAAGACGGACAGGAATTTGAAGATGAAGAAGATGAAATAAGAAAAGTTGTTGAAGCCCGTGGACCACAGCCAAATTTAAGTTTCTTCGGCTTTACTGCAACGCCTAAGGCCAAAACACTCGAAGTCTTCGGCAACAGGGACCCGGATGGGAAACCACGGCCTTTTCACTTATATTCCATGCGCCAGGCCATTGATGAGGGCTTCATCCTTGATGTCTTGAAAAACTATACCACCTACGAGACATACTACCGTATTGCAAAAGCCATTGAAGAGGATCCTGAGTTCGACAAACGCAAGGCCGTCAGAGCTGTTGCTCGCTTTGTCTCGTTGCATCCGCACAATCTCGCCCAGAAAACTGAGGTGATGGTGGAGCATTTCCGGGAGATTACATCCAAGAAGATTGGGGGCAAGGCGAAGGCTATGGTGGTAACGAGTTCACGCCTCCATGCAAAACGTTATTTCTTTGAATTTAAGAAATACATCAGAGAAAAAGGGTATAACTGGATCAAAGTGCTCGTTGCCTTCTCCGGCAGTGTAAAAGACGATGATTTCCCGGAAGGTATATCAGAACCCCAATTGACCGGATTTGGCGAAAAACAATTGCCGGAGGTTTTTGACAAAGGAGATTACAGAATCTTGTTGGTCGCGGAAAAATATCAAACAGGATTCGACCAACCGCTCCTGCACACGATGTTTGTAGATAAACCGCTTTTCGGAGTGAAGGCGGTCCAAACCCTTTCAAGAATCAACCGTATCCATCCAGGGAAAGAGGACACATTTATTCTGGATTTCGTAAATGACCGGGACACTATATTGAAGTCATTTCAGCCCTACTATGAAATGACTACTGTTGAACAGGTCACTGACCCCAATCACCTTTATGACCTTAAAAACAAGCTGGATGAAAAACAGGTTTACTGGCAATCCGAAATCGATGCCTTTGCCAGAGTCTATTTTATGTCGAGGAATATGCTGAACCCCAGAGAACAAGGAAAGTTGAATGCTTTTATTGATCCAGCAGTTGATCGTTATAAAGCATTGGAGGAAAACGACCAGGATGAGTTTAAGAAGGGGTTAAGAACCTGGACAAATATCTATTCCTATCTCTCTCAAATTATTACTTTTCAGGATATTGGATTGGAGAAGTTTTTTGCTTACGGGAGATTATTACTTACCAAACTGCCTAAAACAGACTTGGCAGAAAGATTAAAACTTACTGATGAGATTGCCCTGGAGTATTACAGGCTGCAGAAGGCTTCGGAAGGTGCGATTGCCTTGGAAGCGCGGGGCGAGGTTGGCATTCAGAATATTACCGAGGCTGGGATAAAAAGGGCTAAAGAAGAAAAAGCACATCTTTCTGAAATTATCGAAATTCTAAACGAGCGCTTTGGTACGGATTTCAATAATGCCGATAAGCTATTCTTTGAACAGATAGAAGAGGAATTAATCAGCGATGAAAAACTGCAAATGCAGGCTAAAAGCAACACCATTGAAAACTTCAAATACGGTTTTGATGAAGCTTTCTTGGCAAAATTGATAGAGCGGATGGAGGACAACCACGAAATATTTGAGAAAATTTTGGATGATAAAGAGTTTGGAGATGTTGTCAGGAAATGGATGCTGAATAAGGTTTATGAGAGGATAAATACTTGAAAATGCCATTGAATTGAAGGATCTCAAGAAGTGAAGACGATTAAGGAAATACCGGAATATGATCGACCGCGCGAGAAACTTAGAACCAAGGGCGCCGCAGCCCTTTCCGACGAAGAACTCGTGCAGGTAATCCTGGGCCGGGGAGTGGAAGGGCATGATGTCCGATCCATGTCAAAGGAAATCGCGGGAATCATCCAAAAAAAGAAGACCGGTCTCACGGAAACGGATTTAACGGCCATTCCTGGGATGGGTCCGGCTAAGGCATATCAGCTTATT
>PEUO01000002.1:2399-13302 GCA_002780715.1 Deltaproteobacteria bacterium CG03_land_8_20_14_0_80_45_14 | reverse complement strand
ACTGGATGACCTGATGCTTAAGGTCGAAGCGCTTTCTAATATAAGGGATGACCGTGTTACCCATTAGATATTCCATCTCCAAAGGGACACCGGGAATGGAGAGGATCGCCCCATTAGAGGTTTCTACAATAAATCCAGGAGCTGTCCCTTTGGGGTTTTCAATGGGAATGGCCCCTTCTGGAATATAGGCTTGCTTTCGATTGCTCTCAGCCATTCGAAAACCTCGCTTTTTGAAGAGGGTTTCGATCTGGTCCATCAGATGAGGTTGAAAGGTGAGAGGACGTTGGGAAACTTCCGCAACGGCTTCTCGGGTGAGATCGTCTTCTGTGGGACCGATACCACCTGTGGTGATGACGACCTGAGATCGGTTGATCGCTTCTCTTATCACCTCTCTCATTCGTTGGAGATCATCTCCAACCGTTGTGGTCTGAACAAGTTCGATCCCATTTTCTGCAAGCCGTTTGGCAATATAAGAGGAGTTTGTATCGACGATTTGACCCAAGAGGAGTTCTGACCCAATGGCAATGATTTCAGCCTTCATTGTTTTTTATCATCAAAAAGAAAGCGCCCCTGGCGTGACTCGAACACGCGGCACACGGATTAGGAATCCGTTGCTCTATCCACCTGAGCTACAGGGGCAATGTATGTAAATATACAATCTTGTTATGTTTCCGTCAATGAAGAATTTCAACACAATATCAGATTCGAGATAGGATTTTCGGCAGGGGAATAAGGGTGTCCGGGGAAAACGGTCGGGCGTGTATCACCTCTTTCTCTTGTGATAACTCCCCTTCGCTTCGCGAACAATACAGGTAGATTCGGGCTTTAGGAATTCATTCATAGAAATCGCAATACTCGGAAATTTTTCCAGTAGCTCTCGGTCCTCTGTCACACATGGAATTCCCATCTCCAAGGCTAACGCGATAAACTGCCCGTCATAAGCGGTGATTTCATGTTGGGCAACGAGGTCGATCACCCTGGAAGCAGAAGGTTCGCATTCATTCTCAATCAAGATATTCGAAACCCTTTCCCAAATATTCAAAGCTTGTTCTGGCTTGATCTGTTTCGCCTTGATCGCATTAGCCAGGATATTCTGGAATTCGTATCGCCATAGGACAGGTACAATCCATACAGGATCTTTTTCCTCAACCTGTTTGGCTGCAGAGGTCAGTGAACTGGTTAAGTTTCGTGCCGTGATGATGTTAGAATCCACCACAATCATAGACGACCTTCATGCTTCGCTCGGTCGATAAATTCCGCGGTTAAGATCGTCCGGGTCTGCACCGGAGGTGGAAACCTCACCGGACGAAAACGCCGCATCCTCTCCTCAAGAACCACAATCGCCTGTTGAGTCATGGAACGACGGTTTCTTTCCGCCTCACGTTTTAACCACTCATGCACTTCGCGGGGTATATCTTTTATCAACAAGGCCGGCATAACATACCTCCGATACCATTTTGCTATCATTATACTATCAACCTGCCGTTATGTCAACCCTTCGACTCCCGGCCCGAAGACCTAGGCTTGCCTTCGACCCGAGCTCAGGCCGAGGGGCTCAGGGTTGACCCTGAGCGGCGCTTCTTTACCGCGCCTTAAAAGGGCGGCGCTTGGCGCCTTCGAATGGGTCAAATCACCCTATATTTCGTATTTCTCAAAGCAAATTATTTGATCCAGACTCTTTCTCGATTTTTGCGAGGGTGGTTGATTTGGATATCCCAACGGAGTCATGGCCACAACCCTAACATGTTCTGGAACGTTCAGAATCTTCTTCGTCTCATCTTCTTTAAAAGCGCCTATCCAACACGTTCCCAAACCTAATTCATAAGCCTGTAGGATCATGTACGCACAGGCGATGGATACATCGACCGTATGCATGGGTTGACCACAGGCCAACATTGCTTTTGAATCCGTCCCGCAAGCAACAATGACCACAGGCGCTTCGCCAATAAAAGACTGTCCGAAGGCTGCCTTTGCCAATTTATTCCTTGTTTCCTTGTTCCTAACAACAATAAATTTCCAGTCCTGGCGGTTGCTCGCAGAAGGCGAAAGCCTTGCTGCCTCCAGTATCTTTTTCAGTTTATCCTCTTCGACATCAGTGGCTTTATAAGCCCTCACACTGCATCTTTGGCTGATGGCAGTAAAAACATCCATTTTTTGTTCCTCCTTGTTAATTAATCAGTCCATAATTGTATGAACGCTGGAAACCAAATCCCTCCTCCCTCCCTTTACAAAAGGGAGGAATTCCCCTCTTTGGCAAAGAGGGGCCGTTCGACAGGGCTCACGGCCATGAGTTTGTCGAATGGTTAGGGGAGATTTTCAGAAGATGTCTTCTCAATTATGGACTCATTAGTAAATCATCCTTCTTTTTAGGGGAGCAATGCCCTGTTTTTATCGTAGCTGAGGTGAATATTTTTTCCCACTAAGGGAGATGGGGACGTTCGTGCGGAACGTGCATAAGGATATTGATATCCTTATTGTCGCCAAATCTCTTATGTAATAATCCGGACGGTGAAATAATCTTGCAAGTCTTACCCTTTTCTGGTTCATGATAAAATCCTCTTATCATTTACTCTAATTTCCTTTACAATTTTTTGCTGGCTACCCTCACCATCTCCTGAAACTCCTCTTTGGTGAATATCCCTTTCTCCACAAGCAACCTAGCTTCTTGTTGTAGAGCTTGGGGCATGAGGAGTTCTTCAAAGGAAACGACTTGCCACTTTTTCTTTTACGTTCCCTTCTTCGATAGTTTGCGTATCCTTTGGATTACGGAAGCGAAAGCCGATCACCTTTAAGAATAAGGTCTCCGCGTGAGATCATTTGTTTCATTATTTCCTTGATGCGATCATGTATGTTTGCACCGGTGTGATAAAAACCGAAGATCCTTGCAACTTGTTTTACGCCTTCATCTTCAGAGATACTGAATGCACTACGAATAAGATTCCTGACCGCGAGCTCGATTTCTTCGAGGACCACGAATTTAATTGTTCTGCAAGAATCCTTTTCCTCAGGTATGGGTTGACGGACCATAAGAGTAAAATCATCTTTACTCTGCCATAAAAATTTATTGAACTTCTTCAATTTCCCTTCTTTAAGCAGAATCCTGATTGAAGCGTTAACTGCCTTCATTATGCGGCTACCAACTTTTTGAAACCCCAAAGCGTTAGCAAGTCGACGTGTTGCTAGCTCAATATGTATGGGTCCTTCGACGTCAACAATCTCATTTAACATTCGGTCAAGTTCCACCCCGTCCATCTTAGGCTGTAGAAATGGCATTTTCTTAGGGCGCCATACTTTGTATGAGGAAACCCAAGGATAATGAATTTCATTATTAATGGGATCTGGTTCTTTTTTGGTTACTGTTTTAAATTCCCCCTTCTCTTCATTATGAGTTTTATTCCCTGCACTGTTTCCTTTTGAAGAAAGGGCGTTGTCGATGGCTTTACGCAATCTTTCTACCTCTTTATCCCGTCGCATAACCCAATCGGGAGACCAAACACGGTGGATTCGCCATCCAAATTTCTCAAGTATCTCCTGTCGCAGTCGGTCGCGATCCCTAGCTGTATAAGCGGAATGATAGGTAGCACCGTCACATTCAACCCCCAGAATATATCTTCCTGGTTCTGCTGGGTCTATTACCCCAAGGTCTATTCGAAAATCACTAAAACCAACCTGAGGAACAACCTTGTATCCAAGACTATGAATCTCTGTAGCAACCTCCTCTTCCAAAGGAGACTCAAATTCTCCACCTTCATGCGGTTTCAAATATAAAGCTTCCGCTCCTAACTCAGCATACTCAAGATATCTATGTAGTGTCAGTACGCCAGATGCCTGAATGCTTGATAGGTCAAAATCCGCTGCTTTGATTGAGCTAACTAATATTACTTTTTCTCGTGCACGGGTAACTGCTACATTGAGACGACGCTCCCCGCCTGCACGTGTAAGCGGCCCGAACATTCTCATATCCAATTTTCCAGATGCATCTTTCCCGTAACCTACACTGAAAATCATCACGTCTCTTTCATCCCCTTGAACATTTTCTAGATTTTTTATGAAAAATCCCTCAAGTCGATCCTCTTTAAAATAGCCTTGTAACTCAGGCCGTTCGCGCATCAACTTTTCAATCCGATCTTGGATTGCAGTCATCTGAGCAATACTAAAGGCAACCACACCTAAAGACCGGTCGGGATGCTTGGAAAAATGGTCCGAAACAAGTTTTACTATTTCTTCTGCTTCCCTCGGATTGTCGCGTCTTCCACTACGGTCATAAACACCATCAGCAATATATTTAAACTCTATGCCGAGTTGGGGGTCCTTGCTATTAGATCCAGGGAAAGTAATGAGCTTATTCCCATAGAATTGGTGATTAGAAAAGGCGATCAGAGATTCGTGTTTACTCCGGTAATGCCACCGAAGCCAACCCAGTGGCATTCCTATAGCAACGCATTCATCGAGGATAGAGGGAAAAATGTTAAATTCCTCCCCAATTTCTTGATCATCGTATTCCTCTGACATACCTTCTTCAAAAAAGGCCGTGGGAGGAAGTTGTTTATTATCTCCACATGTAACAAGTTTCGAACCACGATAGATCGCTCCAACTGCATCCTCAGTTCGGATTTGTGAGGCTTCGTCGAAAATCACGAGATCAAAATTTATCTGGGTCGGTTCAAGAAACTGACTCACCGAAAGAGGGCTCATTAGTAAGCATGGTTTAAGGCGGACAAGAAGGTTAGGGATTTCTGCAAATAGGCGGCGGATTGGTAAATGACGTCTCTGCTTGAGTGCTTCCCGGAGAAGCAACTGTTCTTCACCTCCGGGTACGACAAATTCTCCTTTGGGCTTTCGCTTATTCGCCTCAAAAATTACTCGGGAAGCCCCCAGTTGGCAATGTTTGTGATCCAATTCTCTAAATTCAGCAATCAATGCATCATGGTTCTGCCCACGAAAATTTCTTAGAGCAGATTTCTCCTTAAAGAGGTCGTCTATCCAAGCTTGGAGCAACGATTTCGAGACAATCTGAGTAAGTTTTCCAGGATCCAATTGTCGCTGTATAAGTTCCGTGAAAAAGCTCAACAGTCCAGAATTATCAAAATCTTCTCTCAAAATTTGATAGTCTATCCAATCTTGTATTTCTCCAATTCGCTCCCTCATTTCGACAAGTCGTATGCGTTGCATTTGAAAAGGGGACTCTTTTAATGTGACTGATCCAAGGCGAGGATATCCTTGCTCGAAGTGCTTTTCAAACTGAGCAAAAACATTATGAAAAGACGTAACTTCCCCTTTTATTGAATTAATATTGGGTGCACCCCGACTTCCTAATAGGGCTTTCTCGAGCATGATTTTGGAGATTGGTTGATTATCAAAGTGATCACGTAGTTTTTTGGTCCATTCTAAAGCGCGGAGGATATCTTGCCACTCTGTTTGAAGCCCATTGAAACGGTCTCCGTAAAAAATTTTAAGCCGATCTGACTCCTGCTTCACTTCCATCTCAACTTTTTGAAGGGACACAAGGGAATCCAAATCCGAGAGGATTTCCTGGGGAGGCCGATCTAAAGCAGATCGAAAGGACGATTGGATTTTTTCAATGTGGGCTATGGCTTTCTGAAGTGGTTCTGATAATCGTTCAGCCCAATTAAGAATGTCTGTTAGTTTAGATTGTTGGATGGGCAATCGTGTTGAAGGAACACAGTCGATTGGAACAAGATTAGATAGCTTGTTGGTTTGTTCCTCCCAGAGCTTCAGACTATCCTTTAAACGCTTGGCTGCCATTATCAAATCAGGCGATGGTGTCCTTCCAAGGCAAGCCTGTTGGATAAGTTCTTGAGGTATTGGATGAAAAGCAACAATATTTAGGAGTCTTCGAGCAACTTCCCCGGCTTCTTCAGTAAGACTGAAGTTTGTATTATAAACTTTGTACCATCCGCCCAGAAGTTTCTTGTTACTTTCGCAATCGCTCATTATTTTCGCTTCTAACCTTTTCAAATCTCTGGCTTTTTCAAGGTCTTTGAGGACAATTTTTGGAAATTGTCCATCATGCCGACATCGTCTAATCTGACGTCTAAAGGAGTAAAATCTGGGTTTTAACCAACGAAATACAGAGTTGTAACGTATTTTGGAGTCTTCAATTAAATGTTCTGAATCCAAGAAGAGAAAGGATACATCATAATCTCTGAGAAGTTCTGCACGCAATGAATTGCGAGCTTGGTGATCCAACTTGAGACGGGGTAGCGCATCCGTAACTTCACCTAATTTTGAGGGATCAAACCAGGTATAGTCGGGACGATTTTCTTTTGAACAAAGTTCAACGATCTTAATTAACCGTGTGAGTTCTTGCATATTTTGATTATCAGCAGAAAACCCAAGGAGGCTGTAAAGAGTATTTGCATCCCTTTGCCAGTCTTTCACATACCCAATCAAGTCATGAACCCAGTGTAAGAGCTCGGTTCGTTTTGATATTATGCTTTTGTCTGGTAGGATATCACGGTCGAGATATGAAGAAATATTTTTAAAAAGGTTTTTAAGCTTTTCACTAAGAGATATAGGAAGTTCAAAAAATTGTTGATTATATTGCTTGCTAAGTTCTTCCTTTAGCAAGCGCCAATGATTTGATAGCTCACAATACCGGTTTGCTTCTGAAACAAATGAGTCGAATCCCTCTGATAGAAGCCAATTTTTAGGAACCCCTGGTCCTTCAAGCAGAAGTTCGCCTGTGCAAACCAACCATTCCCCCTCAGCGATAGACTTTGGAGGATTAAGTCCAAGATTTTCTGCAAAGCTCTTGCTTTCCTCCAGAAGGTCATCAGTAACTTTCTCGCAATTTGCAATAAGATCTAGGAAAGTAGTGCGAGTTTGTAAGCTATATGCTGAAACCCTGCACCCAAGCCAAATGAATTGGTCTCCCTCTGTAACTACTTTCCAAAGTTGCCCCAATCTTCGCGCCAGCTGTTCAGCTTTATCTTGCATCTCAGGCGTGATAATGCTTGGATTAATTTCACCATAAGGGACGAATGGTACAGATTCAAGCTTAGCCAACTCACCTAAAATATCAAAAGCACTTCTCCCCATAGGTTTCCGAACAAGGTGAAGTGCGTACACGTATTCATTGAGCTGACGACACCGATCTTTTAGTTTTTGAAATTCTTGTTCAGTCAAACTTATTTTTGGTTTTATTAATTCACGATAGGAGCCATATAGTTCTTCTACAACTTTTCGTTTGTTAGCTTTATGACTATGAATTTCCAAACAAAAATGGCCAAGATTTGCATTAAGAAGGCGTTTATAAACCATTTCAAGGGCAGCCATTTTTTCACTCATAAAGAGAACTTTTCGACCGGAGGCGATGAATTCTGAAATAATGTTTGCTATGGTCTGGCTTTTCCCTGTACCAGGTGGCCCTTGAATAACTATGTTAGTTCCTTTCTTAACGGTTTCTATGCAGGCAAGCTGACTACTGTCAGCATCAAGTACTAAATAACTATCCTTGGGATCGACCGATGAATCTAACTTACTGGGGTCCTGAAACTCTCCAGTATTTTCCTTTCTTATTTTCCCCTCACATAAGTCAATAATGATAGGATGGTTCTTAATCAATTCATGGTGAGCATTAAGGTCTTGATATATTACGAGCTTATGGAAGGAAAAGAGGCCAATCCAGCATTCTTGGAATACTGACCACCCACGCTTACTTGCCAGTCTAATAATCTTTTGGAAGTATTCGTTAAGGCTTATTTCCTCCCAATCTTCTGGTAATGCAGGTAAATCTATTCGAAAATCATTGCGAAGTCTTACTCCTAATGCCGGATTAATAACAATCTCTTCATCGGTGGGCCATATTTCATACGGATCTAATACAGATTTTCGTTTTATCTCTACCGGAGCAAGCAACAAAGGTGAACGAATCAATTCGCTTTGTTCAACTTCTTGCCATTCCAGTATTCCGAACGCTAAATGTAAAATGCGGACACCGCGTTCTTCAAAGTCACTCCGAGATCGACGTTCCAAATTGCGCAGAACCGATCGAAGCACCTTGGTTTCTTGTACTTTACAAATAATTTCATCCGATCTACGTGATCGCTTACTCTTAGATTTTGGTTGTTCCTCTAAATCACCGAGTAGAAAGTCTGATTGGATTGGGGTTTCATTTCTCTCGTCATCTTCTTCTGGTATAAAACACCTCAAAGGCTTTTCTTCTATGACAAATCTATTAAAAGCTTCTGATGGCGTGGGCTCAACAATCTGTAAAGACGAGCTGCGCTTTGGTACAAAATATATAAGTCTATTCCGCCGTGTTAGATCGATAAGTCTCCGCTTCCACTCATTAATACATGAATCGATTCTTTCCTTCATTGTGCCCATAATCCTTTAAAGCGAAATAAAATTCCCCATCCTTTTTTTCAGAAATGGGGTCTAAATTTAATTCTTATCCATATCCCACCCTATATGGTTAGAGGTTAATGAAAGAGGGCTTCTATTTTGATAAAACCCTATCAGAGATGTTCGGGGAAGTCAACCCTTCGAAGCGTCATAAATCCCTTCCCTTGCTTGTCATTCCGGGCTTGACCCGGAATCCAGTGTTTCTGGGCTGGATTCCTGCTTTCGCAGGAATGACACCAATGTAATTGGTCATGAATTTTAAGCTTGACAAAATCTTGATAACGATTAAGCTTGAGTAAAATTAATTGAGTATTGAATAAAGATGAAGGGCGACGAATTTAAAATAATTCTTGAAGACATTAATGAAAAGTTTGATACCCTGATCGAAGGACAAAACCTTTTGAATGAGAAGCTTGATAGACATAGTGATGAGAATAAGAAAGAGTTCAAGGAGGTTCGCAGCGACCTTATTATTCTGAAAAAGGATGTCTGGGAAGTTAGGAAAGATTTAAGTGAGCATCGAGAGAATACAGAACTTCATGTAATCAAAAAGAAGAAAAAGGCCTCATAAGAACCTTACCTCCGTCTCCTCAAATCCAATTCCTGAATGATCGCCCATATTTGATTGAAGATATTTGTTCACCCCCACCTCTACCCTGTGGAGTAGCGAACCATACTCTACAGGGCAAGCCTTCCCCCCTGCCTACCGGCAGGCAGGCATCAAGGGGCAGGAGAAAGGTTAGTATTCTTCCGTCGAAGGAAAAGGGTCGTAGGGTTGTGTCTCTTGACAAGTGAACCAGAAAAAGGATATCTGAATTGACAATGGAGGGTAATGCCTGATGGATGAAAATATAAATGAGATGATTGGCGATTTTAAATCCTACCTTGAATATCTCAAGGGGATGGGAATTAATTCCATCCCCTCTTCCTGGACGGAACCTGAACAACCTCTTCCATCTCAGGTCCTGACCCTGAAAGATGTACAAAATGAGTTAGGGGATTGCAAGAGGTGCAAACTTCATCAAACACGACGAACGATTGTCTTCGGAGAGGGTAATGAAAAGGCCACCTTGATGCTGATCGGAGAAGGCCCTGGATACGATGAAGACGTTCAGGGAAGGCCCTTTGTGGGGAGGGCGGGTCAACTTCTGACAAAGATCATTCAATCGATCAACCTTCCGAGAGAAGAGGTGTATATCGCCAACATCATCAAATGCCGGCCTCCACAAAATCGAAATCCAGAACCTGATGAGATCCAGAGCTGTCATCCTTTTTTGATGAAACAAATCAGCGTGATTCAACCAAAAATCATCTGCGCCTTAGGTACTTTTTCTGCTCAGACTCTACTCAAAACCGATATTAAGATTTCAGCCCTTCGTGGAAAGTTCTACGATCTCGAGGGAATCAAGGTGATCCCCACTTATCACCCTGCCTTTCTTTTGAGGAATCCTGAACGAAAGAGAGAGGTCTGGGAGGATATGAAAAAAATTGCCGAATGGTTAAACAACAATGATAAAACAAAAGAAATGGAATAATGGAAAAATGGAATGGTGGACAAAGATTTAACCCAGTATTCCAGTATTCCAATAATTCGATTCTGTTTAATGTCTGTTTATAAATTACTTAAAATGTCATTCCCGTGCACACGGGAATCCAGTCATTTCAACCCGGTCTGGATTCCTGCTTTCGCAGGAATGACGAAATAATCAACTTTATGGACAGACACTATTTAATCTGAAGAGGAAAGTTGAATTCATACCCCTTCTCATTCAATATATCTATAATCGCAGAAGCCATATCCCTCATTAAAAGCTCCCAAATGGAAAACCTCTTTTTGGGATAGAGGACAATGGGCTTCCCTTTTATCCCTACCATCTTGGCGGTGATATCGATCGTGTCCTGAAGGTTTCCCATTCGGTCAACCAAACCGAAATTTTTAGCCTGTTCTCCTGTTAGGATTCTTCCATCTGCGATCTCAACGACCTTGGATCGATCCAGTTTCCTACCATCTGATACGGCTTGAATGAATTGTTGGTGAACATTATCAAGCACTTCTTGCATGATCCTCTTTTCTTCGGGAGTCATTTCGCGGAAAGGGGATCCGATATCTTTATGCTCCCCACTTTTGAGCACCACTCCCTTAATTCCAATTTTTTTAAGAACCTCTTCAAAATTGGAAAACTGCATGATCACACCGATCGAACCTGTAATCGTTCCAGGATTTGCTACGATGAGATCAGAGGCGCAGGCAATGTAATAGCCCCCAGAAGCCGCCACAGACCCCATGGAGGTAACCACTTTTTTCTTAGATTTGATCTTCATGATCTCTCGGTGGATCTCTTGCGCTGGGCCTACGCCCCCGCCTGGAGAATCGATCCTTAGGATGATGGCCTTGACCCCTTCATCCTCAAGATATTGTTGGAGCTCTTCAATGATTCCAGAAGACTGGCTGATCACCCCTTTAATTTCTACAATGGCAATTTTATCTCCAAAGGCAAAGCGACTGGATTTCCCTCCCGAATAACGGCCAATA
>PEUO01000002.1:0-2368 GCA_002780715.1 Deltaproteobacteria bacterium CG03_land_8_20_14_0_80_45_14 | reverse complement strand
TAGAGTCTGTTTATAAATTGCCCACTCAACCAGAATCGTCATTCCGGTGAAAACCGGAATCCAGTTCTTTCAAGACCTTCTGGATGCCGGATCAAGTCCGGCATGACGGAAAGGGCTGTTTATGGACAGACACTATTTAGTCAATGGGTCATTAAGTCACTGGGTAAAAATGCTTAAGTAATATTTAATTATTATATCATTTTTTACTTGAAGACCAATAACTCAATAACTTAGTGACTCAATTACTCAATGACTTTATATTGGTGAAACGCGAATGGTCTCGAAAGGAGCCATCTGAAAGATGCGGATGCGTTTCATCTTCACCAGTTCGAGAATGGCCAACAAAGTGATAACGACGACCCGACGCGAAGCCTGTTCAGGAAAGAGACGATGGAAGGCTATGCTTCGATTCTCCCTCTCAAGAAGTGTCAGGATTTCTTGAATTTTATCCTCAACGTTAAGGCGCTCTAAGACGACTTCGTGAAAGGTTTCTGGATTGACCCTTCCCAATACCTCCCTGAAAGCCTCGAGGAGATCAAAAAGAGTCGCCTCAATTCTTTCTTCTCCTGGGGTCTCTCCGGCTTCCGCTCGTATGAGCCGGATGAACACATCTCGATCCAACAAGGGCCTCTTCTCCAATTCAAGCGCTGCCTGTTTATATTTCTGATACTCCAAAAGCCTTCGTACCAATTCCGCCCTTGGATCTTCTTCTTCCTCCTCTTCTTCTCCCTCCGAAGATTTGGGAAGCAACATCTTCGATTTGATATGAAGGAGGGTGGAGGCCATGAGGAGGTACTCCCCAGCGATATCCAGGTTGAGAACTTTCATCAATTGGAGATATTCTAAATACTGCTCCGTGATGATCGCGATGGGAATATTGAAGATATCCAATTCGTTTTTCTGAATAAGATGGAGCAACAGGTCGAGAGGGCCTTCATATCCTTCTAATCGAAAGGTATAGTCTAATCTTCCTTCTGGTTGTGAATCGTCTATGATCATTATTCCATCCCTTGGGCCTTCGAGATATACTCCATCTCATCTTGTCGGGTGATCACCTGCTCATCCAATCTGGCTTTCAACAAGCCCGTTAGGGCCTTTTTAATAAAAGGGCCTGATTTGATTCCCATTTGAATCAGATCCGTTCCCCTCAAGAGCGTTTTTGTATCTTTTAACTGTGTAAAATACAGGGAGATATAGCGACGGGTCGTCACCTGGGTGGTCTTACCCATCATGAAGAGTTTTGATTCAATAGAAAGAGGGTCAAGAACGTCATAGATTTCTGAACGTTTCGGAGGTCGGTCTGTATTGATCCAAGAGAACATTTGAAGGAGAGCTTGGTCTGCCTGAATTTTTCCCCCCCCCACCCTCTTTTTAACCTTATCATTCATGGCCAATTTTTGGCAGAGCTCTTCAATCTCTCCTTCTTTTAAGGAATCGATGAGGCCATAAAAATAGATAAGCCAACGCTCATATCGCTGCTCCAGGAAAAGTAGGTCGAACCAAGAAATGACCTGACGGATCTGTTCAAAAAGGACCTCGGCTGGCTCATTAAATTTAAGATTAGGGTGCAAGAAATGAAAGAGATTGTAATCTCTCATTCGTTTCAGGGCGGGAAGAGGCGTTCCCTCCTGGAGGATGAGGATGAGCTCGGAGAGAACCCGCCCCCCTGAGAGACGTTCCAAAAAACCTACCTTCACCGCATTCTTCATCAGATTCTGAGTATGTTTTCCGATTTGGAATTCAAAACGCTGTTCAAAACGGATCGCCCGAAAGACCCGGGTTGGATCTTCGACAAAGGAAAGATTGTGGAGAACACGGATCACTTTTTCTTTGGTATCTTTTACCCCTCCGAAAAAATCGATCAGCTCTCCAAATGCCTTTGGGTTGAGTTGGATCGCCAAAGTGTTAATGGTAAAGTCCCTCCGATAGAGGTCCATCTTGATCGAAGCGCTTTCCACCGTGGGGAGCGCCGCCGGAGAATCATAAACCTCCCAGCGAGCGGTAGCCACATCGACTTTCAAACCATCGGGGAAGAGAATGATCGCTGTCCCAAATTTTTTATGCGTTCGAATCCGGCAAGGGAACTTCTTTTCGAACTCCTCAGCCAGCCTAATCCCATCTCCCTCCACCACAATGTCCACATCGAAATTTTCTACTCTCAACAAAAGATCCCTGACAAACCCCCCGACCGCATAGACGGGATATCCCAACTCATCCCCTACCTTTCCAAATTCCATCAGCAGGCTGTGGATTCGGTCAGGGAGCCGCTCTTTCATCAATTTCGAAATCATCTTCTTCCGGGCGTAGAGGGGTTGGCTCTCAAAAACCGAAGCCCCTTTCTCCGATTTCATCATCTCCTCTTGGAGAA